>NZ_MKIE01000009.1 GCF_001855385.1 Andreesenia angusta
TCTGGAAGTGATAAGCGCTGAAGGCATCTAAGCGCGAAGCATCCCTCAAGATTAGATTTCCCATCTGGTTAACAGAGTAAGATCCCAGGAAGACTACCTGGTAGATAGGTCACAGGTGTAAGGGCAGCAATGTCTTCAGCTAAGTGATACTAATAGATCGAGGACTTGACCAAAAGGATATATTCACTGTGTAGTTTTGAGTGTACAGATGCTCAATAGAGAAACACTAGTTTCTCAAAACAGAAGCGAGAATATTTCAATTCGAATAGCGTCGTGAATGTTATAGCTGAAATGCTGTAATAGAAGCGAGTAAATCGTTTAGAAATCTGTGTGTCTGAGCGCAAGCGAGTTCGCAGATTTTAGATTTAGGAAGCTGAGAGAGCAGGACATTTCACATAACGTGAATGGCTGTGAGAGTGGAAGTTCGAGCGACATATCCAGTGACGATAGCGAAGGGGTCACACCTGTTCCCATACCGAACACAGAAGTTAAGCCCTTCAGCGCCGATGGTACTTGGTTGGAAGCGACCTGGGAGAGTAGGACGTCGCTGGTTAGTGATTTAAATGTTCTCGGGTAGCTCAACGGTGGAGCAGTCGGCTGTTAACCGAAAGGTTGTGGGTTCGAGTCCCACCCTGAGAGCCAATTTAATTCAAAAAATCAACTAAAACTGTGAGGCTCTATGGTCAAGCGGTTAAGACACCGCCCTTTCACGGCGGTAACCCGGGTTCGATTCCCGGTAGAGTCACCAAAAATGGTCGCATAGCTCAGCTGGGAGAGCATCTGCCTTACAAGCAGGGGGTCGTAGGTTCGAGCCCTACTGCGACCACCATTTAAAACCAAAAAATTAAATAAAAAAACCAAAATATGCGGGTGTAGCTCAGTGGTAGAGCCCTGGCCTTCCAAGCCAGTTGCGAGGGTTCGATTCCCTTCACCCGCTCCAAATGCGCCTGTAGCTCAGTAGGATAGAGCAACGGACTTCTAATCCGTGTGTCGGGAGTTCGAATCTTCCCAGGCGCGCCAAAACGATGGGGTATCGCCAAGCGGTAAGGCATCAGACTTTGACTCTGACATGCGTAGGTTCAAATCCTGCTACCCCAGCCAAGATGATCCATTAGCTCAGTCGGTAGAGCACCTGACTTTTAATCAGGGTGTCCCGCGTTCGAGTCGCGGATGGATCACCAATTTGGAGAGGTACCGAAGTGGTCATAACGGGGCGGTCTTGAAAACCGTTAGGGTGCAAGCCCACGTGGGTTCGAATCCCACCCTCTCCGCCATAGAGAATCCATTTACTTTTAGAGTAGATGGATTTTTTTTAGTGAAAAATAAAAGATTACATGAGTAAAGTCGAGTACATAGAAAAAATCTATATCTAGAATTCCAAGTGCTTGTTGTTTGAAAACTCAAAATATAATAAAGTATTGTTATAGGAATGTACTAGAATACAGATGAGAGGAAGATAATGATGATAGAGATAGATGCAAGAGGAGAAAACTGCCCTAAGCCTGTGATAATGACTAAAAAGGCGCTTGAAAGCATAGGAGCAGGGGAAGGTATAGTCACAATAGTGGACAATGAAATGGCCAAAGAGAATGTAAGCAAGCTTTTGAAGAGCATGGATATTGATTTCAAAGTAGATCAGAAAGAGGGAGACTACTATATAACTGCAGGAAGCGTAGAGGTAGAAATAGCTGGAGCAGGAGCGAAAAAAGATTCAGATGAAAACGTGTCTAAAAACACGGTTATCATGTTCGACAAGGACAAGATGGGACATGGGAACGACGAGCTTGGAGCAGTGCTCATAAAGGGTTTTATATATACACTTACTGAACTGGAAGAGCTTCCTTCAGCACTGCTTTTCGTAAACTCAGGAATAAAGCTGACTACTACAGGGTCAGCTGTGATAGAGGATATAAAGCAGCTTGAAGCAAGAGGGGTTGAAATCCTGTCTTGCGGAACTTGCCTAGACTACTACGGGCTTCAAGACGGCCTAGAAGTAGGAGGAGTCACAAATATGTACACCATAGTTGAGAAGCTCATGGAGGCTTCCAACACTATAAAACTTTAAGGACAGGGATGGTCATATGATAGAAGTTGATAATTTTGTAATCTCTTTTAATTCAACTCACCACGCCATAAAAAGCGAGAAGAGGCTTAAAGAGGAAGGGATAGAGCTTAGAATGATACCGACACCTAGAGAGATAACTGCGAGCTGTGGGCTTTCGGTAAAGTTTGAAGAAAAGGACTTGGATAAGGTGAAGGGCATAATGGAGAACCTAGTTGAAAACGAGGATATCTCTATAAAAGGTATATTCAGAATTATAAGAAACAGCAAAGAGAGAACTGCTACAAAGATATACTAGTCAATAGATGCAGAGACACCGAGTACCAAAGCTTAGGTGTCTCTATTTTTATATGGCAAACACATATAGGGGTCTGATATACTTATCTTTGTGAAGATATCGGAAAGAGGTGATTGCATGGTTCAAAATTACAGTGTAGGAGACGTCGTTCAGCTTAAAAAAGGCCATCCCTGCGGTGAGAACAAATGGGAGATAGTCAGAACAGGGGTGGACTTTAAAGTGAAATGCCTTGGATGCGACAGGCAAGTCTGGATACCTAGAAAAGACTTTGTAAAGCGAGTGAAAAAAGTCATTTCATCTTCGGATCAAGGATAAAAAACTTGATTTAAACTCTATAAGATGATATAATTTTATGGATGTGACGTAATCCTTGCTCTATCACAGAATAGAGCCGTTAAGTCCAAAAGGAGGTGAATTGAATGAGAAACTATGAGGGAGTATTTATCTTTTCTCCACAAGTTCTTGAAGAAAACAGAAACGAGATAATCGAAAAGCTAAAAGGCGTAATAGAGTCAGCTGGATCTGTGACTACTCTAGACGACTGGGGTAACAGAAAGCTTGCTTACGAAATCAACGATTTCAAAGAGGGCTACTATACACTTATAAACTTTGAAGCTGAGACAGCTGTAATAGCAGAGCTTGAGAGAATATGTAAGATAACTGATGGTGTAATCAGAAACATGATAATAAATCTTGAAAAATAATAGACAGCCGTGGAGGTGCTTTTCTTGAATAGTGTTGTATTGATTGGAAGACTTGTTAGAGATCCAGAGCTTAGATTTCTGCCAAATGGCGGAACAGCTGTAGCTAGTTTTTCTATAGCTGTAGACAAGCAATTGTCTAGAGACAAGAAGCAGGAGATGGAGAGCAAGGGTCAGCCTACAGCGGACTTCATAAACATAGTCGTGTGGGGGAAACAAGGAGAGAATTGTGCGAACTACTTGAAAAAGGGAAGGAACGTAGCTATCCAGGGAAGAATCCAGACAGGAAGCTATACAGCGGCTGACGGAAACAAGAGGTATACTACAGATGTGGTTGCAGAGAGAGTCCAGTTTATAGACTGGGGAGACGGTGCTTCGAGCGGAAATCCAAGTGCCGTATCTAGACCTCAACAGAGCAACAACTCTGGAGATTTTAACACAGAAGGATTTCATCTTGACGATTCGATAGATGATGAGGATATTCCATTCTAAAGGAGGGAAAGAGAATGGCTGGAGCAAGAAGATTCAGAACTAGAAAGAAAGTTTGTAGCTTCTGTGCAGACAAGAAGTCTGTAATAGACTACAAGGACATAAATAAGCTCAAGAAGTATGTGACTGAAAGAGGAAAGATACTTCCAAGAAGAGTTTCAGGAAACTGTGCAATTCACCAGCGTGAGTTGACAATAGCTATAAAGAGAGCAAGACAAGTAGCTTTCTTACCATATACAGCAGAATAATAGAAAACGTCGACGATGTCGACGTTTTTTTAGATACATATTTAAAACAAGAAAAGAGGGTTTAAATTGAGCAACCAAGAGAGCAGAACTACGCTAAAAGATTTATCGATTGCAATTTTGCTTACATCGATTACAGGTTTTTTCGGTGTGAATGGATTTTCGCTGCTTATGCTGATATTCCCTGCATTCAGTGTCATAGTGGGCGTGAAACACGGCTTAAAGTACAGCATATTGAGCATGGCTATTTCTATAATGGCGATATCGTCAGTGCAGGGCATGGGATA
Source organism: Andreesenia angusta (assembly GCF_001855385.1). Lineage (NCBI taxonomy): Bacteria > Bacillati > Bacillota > Tissierellia > Tissierellales > Gottschalkiaceae > Andreesenia > Andreesenia angusta. The sequence goes on from NZ_MKIE01000009.1 coordinate 4,083, forward strand.
TGTGCTTCCTCTGTCGCTTTATATAGGGATTGCCGCAGTACTCAGTATCTATATAAATAGAAGGGAACGAGTCTCGAAGATAGTTTTAGCTGGAGGCACCTATATGTTCTTGGCACTGGCCGCTATATCTGTAGCACTGAAGCTGATTTTCGAAGTCGACGTAGTTGAATCGCTAGAGTCGTCCCTTAGACTTGGACTTAAAGAAACTATAGAGCAGCTGGGAAGCGCTTCGAACACGGAAAACTACGATATAGCTTCGATCAAACTGGCAATGGAGGAGTCCATAGGGTTTATGGTAGCTATATTCCCTGTTATAATGGTGTCAGGAGCTTTCATGATAAGTGTAGTTTCTTACTGGGTGGCATCGCATATTCTAAAAAGAAACGGGATATCTCATGTAGACACTTTGAAGCTGAGCAATTTCAGGCTGTCCTCCAAATTTTCAGTGGCGGCTGTAGTGATTTTAATAGTTACATTTGCCATAAAGCTTATGGGGCTACCTGTATACGAAGCGCTAGTACTCAACCTTACTACAGCACTGTACTTAGTTGTATTTATACAGGGTATAGGAGTGATAGCGTACTTTTTAGGGAAAACTAGAATCAATAGAGCAATTAGAACCACCATACTGGTTTTTTTGGCGTTTAATGTAGCACTTAGCATGTTTGTATCTTTTGTTGGAGTTTTGGATATAGTGTTTAACTTCAGAAAAATAAAGGACTGATGTCCGGGGGGAAATTATGCCGAAAAACAAAAATATAAAGGTCATAAAGGCTGAGCTGTATGTACAGATAGCTCTTATTCTGATCATATCGCTGATAATTGTACAGTATAATTTTCTGCTAGGCATGGCAGTGATGTTTCTGTCGCTATCCATAGTCACAGTTGCTACGTACATGATAGGGAAAAAGCTGGAGCTGCTTGAGTCTATAGAGGACATATCGAGCAAGAACAGCCTTATAAACAAAGATACAATCAAGAGCATCCCTCTTCCACTCAGCATACTGGACAAGGACGGGAAAGTGGTTTGGAACAACGAGGAATTCCTTGATATAGCTGAAAACAAGAATATATACAGCAAGAGAATGGACGAGATAGTTCCAAGGTTCAGCCTTGACTATGTGGAAAAAGAGAGGGGCTCCTTCAATGTAAACCACAGAAACAGGCTCTATGAAGTCCACTACAACAGGGCGCTAAACGAGTTTGAAGAAGAAGAGATATTTATATTCTACTGGATAGACAGGACGGACTTGAGCAAAAAGATAAGCGAACTTGAGGAAAAGAGCATATGTATAGGTCTAATATACATAGACAACTACGAGGAAGTGTTTTTGCTTGGGAACAACATTGAAGAGAAAAGCTATATAATAGACATAGACAAGAGGATAAAGGGACTTTCAAATAGAATAAACGGTATACTGGAAAAGCTAGATGAAGACAAGTACCTTATATTCTTTGAAAACAGATATCTCAGCTTTCTAGAAAACAGGAAGTTTGAAATACTGGACGATATAAAGAACGTGGAGTACGGCGGGAACTTTCCGATAACCATAAGCATAGGGATTGGAGCAAAGGGAAAGGATATGAAAGAGACATACAGCCACGCTCAAAACGCTATGGATATAGCGCTAGGAAGAGGTGGGGATCAAGCTGTTGTGAAGTCAGGAGACAGGCTGGATTTCTACGGAGGAAAGAGCAAGACCATGGAGAAGAGAACAAAAGTGAAAGCTAGAGTTGTGGCCCATGCACTGGGAAAGCTGATAGACCAGGAAGAAGTGGTTTTTATAATGGGACATAAGTCTCCCGACTTAGACAGCTTTGGAGCCTCTATAGGCGTGTACAGGGCGGTCAGAAGCAGAGGGAAAAATGCATATATAGTTCTAAAAGGGGTAAATAGTTCTATAAAGCTTATGTACAATAACTTGAAGTCTCAGTCGAAAGAGCTTATGGAACATATAATAAGCCCTGAAGAGGCCATGTATATGATGAGAGGTGAAAACCTCTGCATAGTGGTGGATAATCACAAGAAAAGCCAGGTTGAATCTGCCAGGATACTTGAAAAATGCTCGAAAGTCATAGTCATAGACCATCACAGAAGAGGAGCGGAGTTCATAGAAGAGCCAGTTCTGACTTATGTGGAGCCTTACGCATCTTCCACATGCGAGCTCGTGACAGAGATACTGTCCTACATAAGCGACAGGATAGACATAGAGAAGCACGAGGCAGAGGCGCTTCTAGCGGGCATAGCGCTGGATACAAAGCATTTCTCCGTGAAGACAGGCGTAAGGACTTTCGAGGCAGGAGCATTTCTGAGGAGGTTCGGGGCAGATACAGAGGCCGTCAGAAAGCTCTTCAAAGGCAGTTTCAGCGATCTGAAGCTGCGGGCCAAAGTCGTGGCCAGCTCTAGAATAATAGAGGAGCATATAGCCATTTCAAGGTTAGAAGAAGAAAGCGAAAGCTCCATACTTGTAGCAGCCCAGTCGGCAGACGAGCTATTGAATACGGAAGGCGTAGACGCATCCTTTGTGCTCTCTAGGATAAAGAACGATGTGCATATAAGCGCAAGGTCTATAGACGATGTCAATGTACAGGTCATAATGGAAGAGCTGGGAGGGGGAGGACATATGAACTCCGCTGGGACAAGAATTGAAAACAGCAGTATAGATGAAAGTGAGAAGCTTTTAGAAAAAGCTATTTATAAATATATAGAGGAAGGTGAAATATAATGAAAGTAATTTTATTAAAGGATGTAAAGGGAATAGGAAAGTCTGGGGAGCTTGTAAATGCAAAAGACGGATATGCAAGAAACTTCTTGCTGCCTAAGGGGCTTGCAAAGGAGGCAAACGAAGCCAGCCTGAAAGAGCTAAAGGACAAGAGTGAGTCTGACAAGTTCAGAGAAGCTGAAGAGAAAAAGGCTGCCGAAGCACTTGCAAAGAAGATATCAGAGACAGAAGTGGTGATAGTTACAAAAGTAGGCGAAAACAACAAGCTATTTGGATCTATAACTAGCAAGGATATAGCGGAACTACTTGAAAAAGACCATGGAATAAAAGTGGACAAGAGAAAGATAGACATAGATGGAGGGAATATAAAGACGGCGGGAACTACTTTCGCCGAAGTAAAGGTATACCCTTCGATAGCAGGAAAGCTTAAAATATCTGTAAAAGAGCAGAAATAACTAGAAACGCCAGAAATATCTCTGGCGTTTATTTTGTATACTTCTGTGTTTAAAAAGACAGGTACTAGTATATAATATACTTATAGAAAGAAATTTAGATTGGAGAAATGGAATGGAAACAAACGAAATAGGAGCCGGAACAGTAGGAAGAGTTCCACCACACAGCTTGGAGGCCGAGAGGTCAGTGCTAGGAGCTATGCTCTTAGACAGAGAGGCAATAGTGGCCGGAGTTGAGATGATAAGGTCTGAAGACTTCTACCATGAAGCCCATAGGCAGATATACGAGTCCATAATATCTGTGTTCACCCGAGACGAGCCGGTGGACCTCATAACGCTTTCAGAGGAGCTGAAGAAGAGGGATATACTAGAGGCCATAGGCGGAACGGTCTATCTAGCGGAGCTGTCTAACGAAGTTTCCACTACGGCGAACATAAGGTACTACTGCGGCATAGTGGAGGAAAAATCCATACTGAGAAAGCTGATAAGAGCTTCAAGCGACATAATAGCCAAGAGCTACGAAGACAACGAAGAGATAGGAAGTATAGTAGAGCAGGCGGAAAAAAAGATATTTGACATAACCCAGAAGAGAAACCAGGAGGGGCCAGAGGACATAAAGACAGTGCTTATAGAGAGTCTCTCAAAGATCGAGAAAATGGCGGAGTCTCAGGGCAGCTTGACAGGGGTGACTACTGGATTTATAGACCTGGACAACAAGACTTCAGGGCTTCAGAAGTCGGATCTTGTGCTTATAGCGGCAAGGCCTGCGATGGGAAAAACGGCTTTCACCTTGAACGTGGCTATAAATGCGGCGCTAAAGGGAGGAGCTTCTGTAGGAATATTCAGCTTGGAGATGTCCAAAGACCAGCTTGTGCAACGTATGCTGAGTGCAGAGGCCCATATAGAGCTTCAAAAGATAATACACGGCAACATAGGCGAGGACGACTGGCCAAAGCTTATAAGCGCCATGGGACCACTCTCCAAGGCTAATATATTTATAGACGACACACCGGGCATAACGCTTACAGAGCTGAAGGCCAAGTGCAGAAAGCTTAAGATAGAAAAGGGGCTTGATCTTGTGATGATAGACTACCTTCAGCTTATGTCTGGAGAAGGTCGAACCGAGAGCAGGCAGCAGGAGATATCCTCTATATCAAGGGGGCTAAAAGGGCTTGCAAAGGAGCTAGACTGTCCTGTAGTTGCTCTTTCGCAGCTTTCGCGTGCGCCTGAGCTTAGGTCCGACCACAGACCTATACTTTCGGACCTAAGGGAGTCAGGGGCCATAGAGCAGGACGCCGACATAGTTATGTTCCTCTACAGAGACGAGTACTACGATCCTGACTCAGAGAAGAAAAACATAGGTGAGGTTATAATAGCTAAGCACAGGAATGGGCCTATAGGCAATATAGAGCTTGTATTCGTGGGCGAGTACACTAAATTCCTGAACTTAGAGAAAAATAGAGTTGAACCATAAAAGGGAGGCTTTGCAATGGACAATACCAAGGTTTTGAACTTAAAAGAAGACATAAAGTGGATAGGGATATTAGACCCAACTCTTGTAACTTTTGACGTGGTCATGGAGACTCAGTACGGTACCACTTACAACTCCTACTTTATAGACGCAGATAAAAAGACGATAATAGAGACTTCAAAAGACACATATCAGAAAGAATATCTTGAAAAGGTAAAGAGTGTTGTGAATCCGGAAGAGATAGAGTATATAGTGATGAACCACACTGAGCCGGACCACTCTGGGAATCTGAAGGAGCTTCTGAAAATAGCTCCAAACGCCACGGTTGTTGCCAGCAAGACGGGAGTAAAGTTTTTAAGAGATATAACGAATCAAGAGTTTAAGCATATAATAGTCAGCGATGGAGATACGCTAGACCTTGGCAATAAGACGCTCAGGTTTATAGGGGCCCCTTTCCTGCACTGGCCAGACACAATATACACATATGTGGAAGAGGACAAGGTGCTCTTCAGCTGCGACTCCTTTGGATGCCACTACTGCAACGAAAATGTATTTGAAGACCTGGTTGGGGACTTCAGCGACGCTTTCAAATACTACTTTGACGTGATAATGAGTCCATTCAGCCAGCATATGCTAAACGCCATCGAAAAGGTGGAAAAGCTGGATATAGACATAATAGCTCCAGGACATGGACCTGTTTTGAGGGACAACTGGAAGAAATGGGTCGAGACAACTAAGCAATATGCCAAGGATTCGCTTGAGCACAAACACGAGGGCAAACCCAATGCACTTATAACTTATGTTTCAGCTTATGGGAACACAAAGAGGATAGCGGAGCTGATAGCCAAAGGCATTGAATCGGCTGGAGATATAGATGTAGAGCTTCTGGACGTGGAATCTGGAGTGGGCTTTGAAACGCTAGAGGGCAAGGTAGAGAAGGCGGATGCCATTTTGATAGGTACGCCTACCATAAATCAGAATACGTTTCCTCAGATATACCAAGTTTTCGGGGCCATAAATCCCGTGACAAGCAGGGGCAAGATAGCAGGAGCGTTCGGATCTTACGGCTGGAGCGGGGAAGCTGTTGGGATAGTGAACAACATATTCAAGCTTTTAAAGCTGAAGCCCCATGGAGATGGACTAAAGGTTCTGTTTGTCCCTAAAGAGGACCAAGAAGAAAATGAATGCACAGAGTTTGGCAGGGAAATAGGAGAGAGTTTGATAGAGAGCTTTAAATAAAATTGTTCAGCATAGAAAACTCCCCACAGCCTGCGGGGAGTTTTTTGGAGGATAGGATGATAAAAGGGGAAAGGATTTATATAGAAAGCCTTCAGCTTTCGGACGTATATCAGATGATGAACTGGAAAAAGGCAGAGGATATACTTTCAAGGGAGTATCACTTTTTAACTACAAAAGACGGCAATGTCAAGGGCTGGTATGAAGCTAGAATAGCCAGAAAGAATATGAAGTCATACTCGGTAAAGACATACAGTGGGAAAGTGATAGGCTTTATAAGCATAAGAGACATAAACAGGCTTTTCAAAACTGCTGTATTGGGGATAACTTTTGATATGAACTATGTAAACTGTGGATATGGTACTGAAAGCCTGAGGATATTTCTGGACTACTACTTTAACGAACTCAAAATGAGAACTCTTTTTCTAGACGTCGCAAGGCACAACAAGAGAGCTATAAGATGCTATGAAAACCTTGGGTTTGAGCATGTAAGACAGTACTATGCAAGGCTTGAGGACGAGTACTACGACGCTGTAATAGAGGAGCTGAAAGAACGCAAAGAGGAGGAGTTCAGGCAGAGCTTCTGGATAGTGGGGCCGTTTATAATGCTGGGCTACTACAAGATGAGGCTTAGCAAAAATATGTACAATACAGTATCCACAAAGACATGTTGAAAAAAATGTGAATAACTTTGTGGATAAGTGGATAAGTAGGGGTAAATACTGAATAATAGCGAGAAAAGAGACAAAGTTCTGTTGATAACATTGTGAGTATAAACTGCAAGTCAAAATAGATCAGTTTAAAATACGAATGATTAAATAGAAACAGAGAAAAATATTCGAAAATGAATTGACATCAAAAAAGCGTTTTGATAGCATGTTATAGACGACAATTCACATAAGGAGTGGTATATATGTCAACCTTGGTAGTATTAGGAGCGCAGTGGGGAGATGAAGGAAAGGGAAAGATCACGGATTATCTGGCTGAGAAAGCGGACTATATAGTCAGATATCAAGGCGGTGACAATGCAGGACATACGGTAAAAGTTGGAGATCAGGAGTACAAGCTGCATCTTATACCGTCTGGAATATTCTACGGAGACAAAAGCTGCATAATAGGAAATGGCGTTGTGGTAAACCCTAAGTCACTAGTAAAAGAGATAGAGTACCTCAAGGAAAAGGGCATAGGAGTTGAGAACCTGAGAGTGAGCGACAGAGCCCATATCATATTTCCATATCACCTAAAGCTGGACGAGCTGGAGGAGAGAAAAAAAGGGATAGAGAAAATCGGAACTACTGTAAAGGGAATTGGTCCTTGCTACAGAGACAAGGTGGACAGAGTAGGGCTTAGAATTTGCGATGCAGAGTACAGAGAGAGCTTTGAAGAGAAGCTCAGAAAGAATATAAGAGAAAAGAACGAGATAATAACAAAGCTATATGGCGAAGAGCCACTTGACGAAGAGAGCATTGTTCAGGAGTACAGAGGCTATCTAGACCAGATAGAAAAATATGTGGAAGATACATCTGTAACTGTGGACAGCGCCATAAAGTCGGACAAGAAAGTTTTGTTTGAAGGAGCTCAAGGCACGCTTCTAGATCTTGACTTTGGAACCTATCCATACCTTACGTCTTCTCACCCTATATCGGGAGGAGTTCCAATAGGTGCTGGAATAAGTCCGCTAGCCATAGAGAGAGTGCTAGGCGTTGTAAAGGCCTATACAACTAGAGTTGGAAAAGGACCATTCCCAACAGAGCTTTTCGACGAGATGGGAGATGCCATAAGGGAAAAAGGACACGAATACGGAACTACGACTGGAAGAGCTAGAAGATGCGGATGGCTGGACATGGTAATGCTTAACTATGCAGTCAGAATAAATGGCCTTACAGACATAGCAGTTACAAGGCTGGACACTCTTGGAGGATTCGAGAAGCTCAAGCTCTGCGTAGGGTATGAGCTAGAGGGAGAGAGAATAGTGGACTTCCCTGCAAGCTTAGAGACTCTTTCTAAATGTGAACCGGTGTACGAAGAGATAGATGGATGGGATGACAAAGAGATGGAAGGCGTGGAGGACTACGAGAAGCTGCCGGAAAACGCCAAGAGATATATAGAGAAGATAGAAGAGCTAACAGGGGTCAGAGTGAGCATAGTCTCCATAGGACCTAAGAGAAATGAGACTATAATAAGAAACGCGCTTATATAGAGTGACAACTAGAGCCTGAGAAAGTCCGAAAATAGGGGACTCTTGGGCTCTAAATAATTAAAAATAAAAAATGTTGAAAAAATATTGACACTTTAAAGTTAATAGGGTAATATATATCTTGTGGTTGGGGACAGCTACAAGATGATCCATTAGCTCAGTCGGTAGAGCACCTGACTTTTAATCAGGGTGTCCCGCGTTCGAGTCGCGGATGGATCACCAATTATGGCTCTATGGTCAAGCGGTCAAGACACCGCCCTTTCACGGCGGTAACCCGGGTTCGATTCCCGGTAGAGTCACCATAAGTGGTCGCATAGCTCAGCTGGGAGAGCATCTGCCTTACAAGCAGGGGGTCGTAGGTTCGAGCCCTACTGCGACCACCATAAAAAAATATGAAACAAACAAACGCGGCCTGGTAGTTCAGTTGGTTAGAATGCCAGCCTGTCACGCTGGAGGTCGAGGGTTCGAGTCCCTTCCAGGTCGCCAAAAAAACAACACACACAAAACATGCTGGTGTGGCGCAACGGTAGCGCAACTGACTTGTAATCAGTAGGTTGGGGGTTCAAGTCCTCTCACCAGCTCCAATAAAAGGAAGGTTCTAGAACGTAAGATTCTAGGGCTTTTTTTTTACGTTCAAATGCGATTCCAAATACAGGCTTTAAATTTTGATTGAAAAAAGCAAAAAATTGTGGCAAGATATAGAGAAAGAAAAAAACAAGGGAGTGAATGCATTTGAGTAAGATAAGATTAGGTATAGTTGGATACGGTAATTTAGGAAGAGGTGTGGAAAAAGCCATATCTCAAAACCCAGATATGGAGCTTGTAGCGGTTTTTACAAGAAGATCGCCTGAGAGCATAGACACTAATGCAACGGCTGTAAGTATGGCGGATATAGAGTCTTACAAGGGGAAAATAGACGTAATGCTTCTATGCGGGGGGTCTGCGACTGATCTAGAGAAGCAAGGGCCTGAGATATCTAAGCATTTCAATACAGTGGACAGCTTTGACACTCATGCTAAAATTCCTGAGTATTTTGAAATGGTGGACAGCTCAGCTAAAGAGGGCGGAAACACAAGCCTTATATCTACAGGGTGGGACCCAGGACTTTTCTCTCTAAACAGACTTCTCGGAGAATGCGTGCTTCCAGAGGGTGACGAGTACACTTTTTGGGGAAAAGGAGTTAGCCAAGGTCACTCTGATGCAATAAGAAGGATAAGCGGAGTTAAGCGCGGTGTTCAGTATACAGTTCCTAGCGAAGATGCGTTGTCTACTGTGAGAGCTGGGGAAAAGCTGGACATATCAGCTACAGACAGACATGAAAGAGTATGCTATATAGTGCTGGAAGAAGGGGCAGATGCGGCGAGCATAGAGAAGGAAATAGTTACAATGCCTAACTACTTTGCAGACTACAAGACTACAGTGAACTTTATTTCAGAAGAAGAGTTCCAGAGCGAGCACACTGGAATGCCTCATGGAGGAAGCGTCTTCCGTCAAGGTAGAACTGGAGAAGGAACAAGCCAAGTTATAGAGTTCAAGCTAAACCTTGGAAGCAATCCAGAGTTCACTTCAAGCGTGCTAGTTGCATGCGCAAGAGCGGTAAATAGATTTGCTTCAGAAGGAAGAGTAGGTGCGCTTACTGTATTCGACATTCCATATGCATATCTTTCACCAAAATCAGGAGCAGAGCTTAGAAAAGAACTACTTTAATAAAAGCAACAAAAAGAGGAACAGGGGCTTAACTGCCCCTGTTCCTCTTTTTTTCCCATCTCAAGTCTGGACCGAAAAACTTGAGCATATTGAATTGGCTAAAAAGCCTTGAAAAGACTCTATCGGTGTAGATATTTGAAATATCTCTAGGAGACAGGTTGGTCGAGATAACGGTTTTTTTGCCACTCAAGAGCCTTGAATTTATTATATTGAAGAACTCAGTTATGGTGAAGGAGTTGGAGAGCTCTGTTCCAAGGTCGTCGATTATGAGCAGATCTGCTTCAAACAGCATATTGTAGTCTTCTCTGCTGAACACAGAGCCTTCTTCCCTTTTAAATCGATGCGCCTCTACAATCTCCATTATCTTAAAGGCCGTTTGATATATGACCACCTTCCCTTTATCTAGAAGCGACTTTGCTATGCAGTTACATAGAAAGGTCTTTCCAAGCCCTGTAGTTCCGTAGAACAGCAGGTTTTCTCCATTGTCCTTGTCAAAGTTGATGCAGAAGACTTCAGCTGTGTTTACAAGTTCCATCATATTTTCTCGTGGAGTCAGGGCTTCGCCGTCGAAGTTTTCATTTGAAAAGATGTCTATGTCGAAAGTCTGAAAATTCTCTGAATTAAGTTTCTTGTCTAGATTAGACATCTTATAGGACTCCCTTATAAGCCTTTGCTTAAGGCAGCTGCATTTAGATCCATTTTTCAGGTACCCGGTGTCGCTGCATGCAGAGCATTCGTAGGAGACTTCAAGCTGGTCTAAACTGATGTTGTTCTCTGTCAGAAGAAAGGCTTTTTCAGACTTCAGCTTGCTCATATGCGCCTTTACCTTGGCTAAATTCTCTTCGTAGGAGTCGGGATCGTTTAAAAGAGACTTGGCTATAGTGACACCTGTCTTGGCTATTTCCGAGTCTATCTCTTTCACTCTAGGTACTTTTGCATATATAAGCTCAAGTCGCCTCTTCTGTTCAGCTACGGCACGGTCTCTCTTTCGACCGTATTCTCTTAGTATTTCATTTAATTTTGAGTTCAAGGTTTCACCTCTGCTTTTCTATACTTTTCTACTTGCTTTTGTTTTTCTCTCTTATCAGCTGCTCTAAGTCCTCGTTCGAGTAGCCAGAAGAGCGTTGCTCGAAATTGTGGAAAGCTGTTTTCTTGACAGCAGGTGGATTAGAGCGAGGCTTTTCCGACTTGTAGCTGGAAGCTTCTCTTTCCACATCTTCCACAGTTCGGATCCCCTTTTCATGCCAAGAGCTCAGGATTCCGTTTATATAGTTTACGCTTGGGTTAGCTGTGCTAGAGGACTTCTCACATGCCTTCATCACAAGCTCTGTGGAGAACTTCCAGTCTTCAAACCACCTGTTCATTATCTTCTTTTCGCTCTCTGTAGGAATCGTATTTACGGCGCCTATGGCTTTCTTGACTTGCTGGTATCTGTGGTACGCACTCTCGTTTTGCTTAAGGTATTTTTCCAGCTCCTCTGCGTTGGTGATTCCAAGGTCGTACCAGTTTCTGATTATCCCTTCGACATATCCTACGCTTTTCTTGCCCTGCTTTTCCACGGCTATATAGAAGGCCTGCACTATGACTTCGGGAGACACGTTGTAGTTGTAGAACCAGTCCAGTATCTTCGTGCGCTCTACCGCCTGAAGCTGCCTTCTGACTATATGGTCTATTTTCTTGAACATATCGCTTATATGGGGATTGTAGCTTACTTCAACAAGATCGTCCACAGTGCTCCTGTAGAGCGTGTCCACGCTCTTTCTGGGCTGTGGCTTCTCTGGCATAAATATCTGGTAGTTGTTTGTAATATAGAGCTGTACAAGACTTTTAAACTCTACATCGTAGTCAAACTGATCCGCCGAGTTTTCCTTAGGGTGCTTTATGATTATGCCCTTCTGCTCCCAGAAGTCCCAAGCGGCCAAAACATCGGAAAGCGGTATGCTCAAGTGCTTGGCAAGCAAGGAGTTTGTGATTACAAGATGCTTGTCGTCGTCTCTTGTGAGCTTAAAGCCCAGCAGGTAGACTTTCACATGTGTCCCGTCGGCCATTGGCATAAAGTCGTTTAAGAATATATTTTCTATTGGCGTAGAGCCCAAGTCCACTTTTGTAGTCTCTATGAAAAATGCCATATTTGAATCACCTCAATCAATTTCTAGTCTCATTATATCACAATTCCAGGATATAAATATTTTCAGAAGAGTGAATAAAGTACGCCTCTTAAGGTATATAGGGTATTAAAGTAGATAATATTGGGAGAGATAGAAGTGGATATATTTTTTAAATTAGACTGGCGGTACATAGTGTTTTATTTGATTACGGCACTCTGGATAGGTGAGTTTATAGTCCTTCCATCTAGGCATGAAGATGGGGACTACAGCGAAAAAAAGTCGTTTCTGAGAATTCTGGCTTCAATAGTGGCCAGCATAGCGCTTACTTTATCGCTTTCATACGCAGAGCTTTTTGCTGTTGGAGGGTTGGCCGGAACTGCGATGAACTGGATAGGACTCTTGTGCTATGTTTCAGGAATAGCTTTCAGGTACTCGGGAGCAGTATACCTTGGGAAGTACTTTACAAGAGATGTAGAGGTTGAAAGTGACCATGAGCTCGTAAGCGACGGGCCCTATAAAATACTGAGACATCCCCTCTACTTGGGACTGTTCTTGCTTTCCATAGGGGTGCCGCTGTTTTTCAGAAATATAGTGGGATTTTTATTTGCATTCGCAATTGTAGGCAGGCTTTTAAACAAGAGGATGATTCAGGAAGAGATTGTGATGGAGAATACGATAGGGGACAGCTACAGAGTGTGGAAAGCTGAAAGGTACAGATTTATTCCGTATATATACTAGTGTGAGGGGGAATGTTTTATGGACAAGCAGAAGGTGACAGTGATTGGCGGAGGGCTTGGAGGTATCTCAGCGGCTATATCACTTGCCAGACGTAGAGGACAATTTGAAGTAACTCTGATTGAGAAAAACAGTCATCTAGGGGGGAAACTGAACGTGCTGGAAAAAGACGGATTTTCATTTGACCTTGGACCTTCCATATTGACCATGCCCCATATATTCGAGGAGCTCTTTAAAATGCACGGCAAAAAGATGGAGGACTATGTGACTATAAGCAGAGTAGAGCCTCATTGGAGGAATTTCTTTGAAGACGGGAAGATATTGGACCTAGAGGGCGATATTGAAAAAATGAAACAAGAGCCGTCATGCTTAAGCGAAAGCGAAGTGGGTGACCTCAGGACCTTTATGGAGTACTCCAGAGAGCTGTACGAATTCTCGGATGCTGTTTACTTTAAAAACCAGAGTGAGAAGCTTTTAGACATATTCAAGCACTACAACCCTTTCAAGATCTTAGGCAAGAGCGATTATTTTTCGACCATGGACCAAGGGGTGAGAAAGAGGATAAAAAACGAGTACATGGTGGACATACTCAATTTCTTTGTGAAGTACGTGGGATCGTCTCCCTACGATGCACCTGCTATACTCAATCTGCTGCCATATGTGCAGTGGGAGTTCGGGCTCTGGTATGTGGATGGAGGAATGTACAACTTGGCCAAAGGGCTTGAAAAGCTGGCCAGCGAGGTGGGAGTGAAGATTTTAAAAGAAACAGAAGTCACAGGCGTAACGAGAGAGGGATCTAGAATAACCGGGGTGGAATTGAACAGCGGAGAGACACTAGGCACAGACATAGTGGTCTCCAATATGGAGGTCATACCTTTCTATGAAAAGATTTCAAGGGAAAGCGACGATTCGATAAAGCCGTATAGAGACAAATACGGACCAGCCTGCTCGGGGTTTGCGCTTCACTTGGGAGTGGACAGAGAGTACGAGCAGCTTAGGCATCACAATTTTTTCTTCTCCAAGGACCCAGAAACTCACTTTAGAAAGATCTTTCATGAAAGGGGCCTTACTAAAGACCCCACCATATACCTGGTGGCTCCTATGAAGACAGACAAAGGCCAAGGGCCAAAAGGGTACGAGGTGATAAAGATACTTCCACATATACCTGTCGTAGACGATGAAAATCCATTTACAGAAGCAGATTATGGGGAGTACAAGGAGAACGTGCTGCTGAAGCTGGAGCGGATGGGACTTACAGACCTTAGAAAGCATATAGTCACAGAGGAGCTTTGGACTCCCGAGACTATAAGGGATATGTACTACTCCAACAAAGGGGCTATATACGGTGTCGTGTCAGACAAGGAAAAAAACAAGGGCTTCAAGACCCCTAAGCGAAGCGAGTTCTACAGCAATCTCTTCTTTGTAGGAGGAAGCGTGAATCCAGGTGGCGGAATGCCCATGGTGGCGCTGTCTGGACAGCAGGTGGTGGATCAGATTTTAAAAGCAAATATACAGTAGCCAGAAAAAGCCATATTTCTGGCTTTTTTTATTTTACGAAAAATTTTTAATTCGTGGATACAAGTATACAAAAGGCTTTAGAGGTATGTGACTTTCGCTTCTCAAAAAGATGTATTGAAAAAAAACCATACTGTGCTATAATTAAAAAGGATTTATTACAAAAGAGTTACAGTAAAGTATAAGGAGTGTAAACAAATGAAGCGAATAAAGAGCTTTTTAAAAGATAAGCGAAATACAGTAGGGATCGGAATGGCTACAGCTGTGCTGTTGAGTTCCACAATAGGATTTGCAGTCTACCAAGAGTCTGGAAAGGCTTATGAAGTCAAAGTAGACAAAGAGGTAGTAGGAGTTGTGAGCAAGAAGAGCAGTATAGACAGGGTGTTGGAGTCTATAGAGGATGAAAAGTCAACAGAGTACAAGAAAGAAGTAGTGCTAGACGAGGCTATAGAGGTTGAAGCGGTGAAGGCCGAAAAGGCTGAGATGATAGAGCCTGAAGAGCTTAAGTCCAAGCTAGAGGAAAAAGTAGTGGCCCTTGTAGACGCAGTGGACATAGTAATAGAAGGCGAAGCTGTAGTTTCAGTAGATTCTCAGGAAGATGCAGCCAAGATAGTGGAGTCCCTTAAGTCTAGAAACATGGAGAAGTACGGGACAGAGCACACTGTAGAGGCCAAAATAGTTCAGAGTGTAGAGCCGAAAGCTTCAAAAGTGGATGCAAACCAGGTAAAGAGCATTGAAGAAGCGGTGGAAATAATAGAGACAGGCGGAGTAGAGGTAGTAGAGCATGAGATGAAGCCGGGGGAGAACTTCTGGACCATCTCGAAAGACTACAACACCACGTCAGAGGCTATAGAAGCAGCTAATCCTGACAAGGACCCTACAAAAGTAAGGGACGGCGAGATTGTAAAGATAAACTCGCCAAAGCCATATATAACAGTTGAGCTTGTAGAAGAGCTAGAGGTCGAAGAAGAGACTGCGTTTGAAACGACATACGAGACAAGCGAAGAGATGTACAATGACACTGAAGCGGTCAAGACTGAGGGAGTGAACGGAAAGTCCAAGAAAAAGATAAAAAAGACGTCTGTAAACGGAAATGAAGTAAAATCGGAAGTCTTGAGCGAGGAGATACTGCTAGAGCCTGTCAGCAAAGTCATAGTCAAGGGAACGAAAGAGAGGCCATCGGGAGTTGGGACAGGGAACTTCCAGACACCTGCAAACGGATATATTTCGTCTAGATTCGGTCCAAGGTGGGGGACTATCCACAGGGGACTTGATATAGCGGCTCCTACAGGAACTACAATAGTGGCATCTGACAGCGGAAAGGTGACTTACGCTGGATACAACAACGGCGGATACGGATATATGGTGAAGATAAGCCATGGGAATGGATTCGAGACGCTTTACGCGCACAGCAGCCAGCTATATGTAAGCGTAGGAGATGTTGTGAATGCAGGAGACGTGATAGCTGCAATAGGAAGCACAGGAAACAGCACAGGGCCACATCTTCACTTCGAGGTTATAAAAAACGGAGAAAAGGTGAATCCTGAAAACTATATATAAAAGAGCAGAAAGACCCAATAGACGCAAGTCTCAAGGGTCTTTTTACGCGCTTTAGAGAAAAAAATCAGAAACTGTAGTATAATCAACTTTATAAAGATGAAAAGGATGTGTTAACGATTAAATGATAAGTACATTGAACAGAGAACTTTTTAAAGACAGAGAGTATTTCAAGCTGCTTTCAGCGATAGCTATTCCCATAGTGATTCAGAACCTGATAGTTTCATCCCTAAACATGCTGGACACGCTGATGGTAGGGGTGCTCGGAGATATAGACATAGCTGCTGTAGGCATAGGAAACCAGATATTCCTGCTTTTCTACATACTATCCCTGGGGATTTCAAGTGGCTGCGGAGTTTTCATATCCCAGTACTGGGGTAAAGACGACAGACACAACATAAGGAGAGTTATGGGGCTTTCGATTATCGGGTCTGCGATTGTGGCAGTGCTGTTTACAGTCGTGCTATGGTTTTTCCCGGAATGGGTCATTTCTATATTCAACAAGGAAGCTGAAGTGATCGAGAAAGGCAGCGGATACATAAAGATAGTCGGGCTTAGCTATCTATTCAATGCATTGTCGGTGGCGATTGCAACTGCCTCTAGATGTGTAGAAAAGACTAAGCCGCCTATGGTCACCAGTATAATAGCTCTCTTTGCCAACGGTGGGCTCAATTACATCTTCATATTTGGCAAGTTCGGACTTGAGCCTATGGGGGTTAGAGGAGCGGCGCTGGGGACTGTTATAGCTAGGGCGCTGGAGTTTATAATACTATTCATATACGTATTTAGAACAAATAAGGTACTCTGGGGAAATGTCAGAGAAGTGTTCGAGATAAGTATGGACTTTACTAAGAAGATATACTCCATAGTGAAAGACGTGCTCTTGAATGAACTGCTCTGGGGAATGGGCACAGTTGTCTATTCCATAATATACGGCAGAATAGGGAGCGGTGCGCTTGCAGCGGCACAGATATACAATACGGTTCAGAACTTCTTCTTTATACTGGTATTGGGAATGGGGGCCTCTTCTGTTGTAATGATAGGGAAGGAAATTGGAGCAGGAAACTACGAAAAAGCCAAAAAGTACAGCTACAACTCCTTTATCCTCACTATATACCTGGGTGTTGCGCTTTCAATACTAATAGCGCTTACAGCTGGAGGGATAGTCTCTATATTCAACATATCGGAGTCAGTTAGGCAAAGCGCCAAGATAATACTCTATATAACAGCCGGGATATTCACGTTGAGGTCGCTGAACGTAGTGCTTATAATAGGGATACTCAGAGGCGGAGGAGATGCGAAGTTCGGGCTAAGGACAGAGGCCTTCACGATGTGGTGCATAGGCGTTCCGATATCCATAATAGGTGCCTATGTGTTCAAGCTTCCGGTATACGGAGTCGTGGCACTGATATCTCTAGAGGAAGTGGCCAAAAGCATAATATCCATAAGAAGGCTATTTTCAGAGAGGTGGATGAAGTCAGTCACCTAGGAGTGTTCAATATAAGACGAAAGAACTAAAGCCATAGGTGGTATAATGAAAAGAGATTGATAGATTTTTGATTTATAGCTTTTATTGTTAACACAAAATAATTGGTTTGTAGTATAATGGAAGCTGGACTTGAATTGAAAAAAACACGGTTTGGACAGAGAAAACTATAGGACTAGAGGTCAAAATAAAATAGAAAGCGGGGTGCAAACTGACAGGGTCAGTTTAAAATAGAATGGAGAAATTGATAATAGAGGGCGGAACAAAACTAAGCGGAGAGGTATCTATAACTGGATTTAAAAATGCAGCACTTCCTATACTTGCGGGAACAGTGCTTGCAGGGGACAAGTGCATTATAAACAACTTGCCTAAGATAGAGGACATAGAGTGCTTGAAAGAGATAATGAGGTGCATCGGGGCCAAGATTGCAACAGACAGAGATGGAAAGACAAAGGTGGACACAAGCAGCATAAAGGAATGCAAGGCTCCACACGAGCTTTCGTCTCGTATAAGGGCATCCTACTACCTGCTAGGAGCAGGGCTTGGAAGGTTCAAAAATGTTGAGATATCGCTGCCTGGAGGATGCAATATAGGGAGCAGACCTATAGATCTACATATAAAGGGATTTGAAGCGCTGGGGGCAAAAGTGGAGATAAACCACGGCATAATAAGCTGCAAGGCCGACAAGCTTGTAGGGGCCGACATATATATGGACACGGTGAGCGTAGGAGCTACCATAAACATAATGTTTGCGGCTTCCATGGCGGAAGGCACGACTATAATAAGAAATGCGGCCAGAGAGCCTCATATAGTGGATATAGCCAACTTGCTTAACTCAATGGGAGGAAAAGTAGTAGGCGCTGGAACAGATACCGTAAAGATAACAGGAGTGGAGTCGCTTCACGGGGCGGAGCACACAGTCATACCTGACCAGATAGAGGCCGGAACTTATATGGTGGCTGCCGCTGGAACAGGAGGAGACGTGACACTTAAAAACGTGATACCTACTCACCTAGAGGCCATAACTGCCAAGCTGAGAGAGATGGACGTGGAAGTGCTGGAGTATGAAGACAGCATAAGGGTAATAGGAACAGACAGCTTGAAGAGCATAAACATAAAGACTCTCCCTTATCCAGGTTTCCCTACAGACCTTCAGCAGCCAATGACTACTCTGCTCACTAGGGCTGCTGGCACTAGCATAGTAAACGAGAATATGTTCGAGGGCAGATTCAAGTTTGTAGACGAGCTAAACAGAATGGGCGCAGATATAATGGTGGAAGGAAGGACGGCTGTAGTTCAGGGGGCAAAGAGCCTGAGCGGAGCTGAAGTAAGGGCTACAGACTTAAGAGCCGGAGCTGCACTTATAATAGCTGGGCTTATGGCAGAGGGAACGACTGTGGTGAATGAGCCTTACCACATATACAGAGGATATGAAAATATAGAAGACAAGCTTATAGCTCTTGGAGCTAGAATAACTAAAGTGGAAAGCGCCGAGGAAAACCTTAAGACATCTTAAAACGGAGGGATTAAATGGGTTTTAGATTTTGTTCTCTTGTAAGCGGAAGTAGTGGGAACTGTCAGTATATAGCTACAGAAAAAGCCAGGCTGCTCTTAGATGCTGGACTGAGCGGCAAAAGGATACAAGAGCTTCTTGCAGGCATAGACGCCGAAGCTTCTTCTATCGACGGGATACTTGTGACCCACGAGCATCAGGACCATATAAAGGGTGTAGGAATACTTTCAAGAAGGTTTGACATACCGATATATGCGAACGAGGGCACCTGGGCAGGCATGAGGGACTCCTTGGGCAAGCTGGAAGACAGGAACATAAGGGTGATAAAGAACTCAGAGAGCTTTGAGATAAAGGACATAGGTATAAGTCCTTTCAGTATATCTCACGACGCTAGAGACCCGCTAGGCTACTCTTTCTACAACAAGAACAAAAAGATATCGGTACTTACAGATACAGGTGTGGCCGGGAATGAAGTAGAAGAGGCCCTCAGAGGTTCAGACCTGCTTATGGTGGAGTCCAACCACGACCCCAATATGCTTAAAATAGGCAGATATCCTCAGTTTTTAAAGCAGAGAGTTCTTGGAAAGCTTGGACATCTCTCTAATGAAGAGGCGGGGGTTCTAGTCAGAAATCTCGACTTGAATGAAAATGCCAGAGTTGTGCTTGGGCATTTGAGCATGGAGAATAATTTTCCGGAATTGGCATATCAGACTGTAAGAAACGTGCTTGAAGATGCAGGAATGGGATCGCTCTCTGTAGATATGACATACAGGGATAGGTCCACTAAAGTGTACGAGATTTAGAGTTTTAGAGAGGTGATTTTATGAACGAGAATTGGGATGAAAACGGCAAAGGGAAAACAAGGTCATATCCTTCTTATGTGCTGGTGTCAGTGGTTTCCGCAATACTGGGGGCACTTATCTTTTCAGTTGCATTTTCACTAAACACCGAGAAAGAGCCAGTTCAGGACACTCAGCAGACTCAGAACACTGGCAATATAACTATAAATCCATCTGACGATGTTACGACGGTGGAAGCAGTGGCGAAGAAGGCTATGAGCTCCGTAGTCGGAATAACTACAACCGAAGTGGTTCAGGACCTTTGGAGCACTCAGGAAGTTCAAGGGGTAGGGTCTGGAGTAGTAGTAAGCGCAGACGGCTATATACTTACAAATTCACATGTGATTTCAAATGGCGCCGCTCAAAACATAAAGATAATGTTTATGAACGGAGAAGAGAAGGAAGCCAGGGCGGTTTGGTATGACACTCTGATGGACCTTGCTGTAGTTAAAGTGGAAGCTGAAAACCTGGACGTGGCTCACCTTGGAAACTCAGAAAACGTGAGCATAGGACAGCTTGCAATAGCCATAGGGAATCCGCTGGGACTTGAATTTGAAAGGACGGTCACCTCTGGAATAATAAGTGGAGTAGACAGATCTGTGTCAATAGACGAGTTCAACAAGATGGAAGGTCTTCTCCAGACAGACGCATCCATAAACTCTGGAAATAGCGGAGGGCCGCTTCTGAACTCCAAAGGAGAGGTAGTGGGCATAAACACACTCAAGATATCTTCAGGAGAAGGCTTAGGGTTTGCACTCCCTATAAATATGGCCAAGCCAATAGTGGAAGAGATAGTCAGGACAGGGGAATTCAGAGAAGCATATATAGGCATAGAGGGAATAGATGTGGCCAGGTATCAGAAGATGACAGGCAGAGAATTAGGTGTCAAAGTGGGAGTCCTGGTAGCTAAAGTGGCTGCGGATTCACCTGCTGAACTGGCTGGACTTAGACCTGAAGACGTGATAGTGAGCATAGACGGAGATGGAATAGAGAGCTTCAAAGCACTTAGAGAGAGGCTTTACAGATATAAGCCGGGACAGGAAATAAGGATCGGAATAGTCAGAAGCGGACAGACTAGAGATCTACTGGTGAAGCTTGCAGATGTCCCTAAGTAGGGGTTTGGTTTTTAAGCCAAACCTCTCTTTGTATTTTGGCCTAGAAAGAGTTATAATATAGGAAAAGTAATAGGGGTGAGAAGCTATGTATGTAGTTTGCAACGAGCATCTTGAGCTTGCTATAGAGGAATTTGTAGAGACTTATGGACAGTCTCCAGACGTATACGAGCTAGACAAAGTGAGCTTTACAGACTGGGCGAGTCCAAAGAGCTGTGAATACTGCAGCAATCCTCCCAGATTCTTGGTGGTGTAGGACTTGAAGATAAAGTTGATAACAGTCGGGAAACTCAAGGAGGATTACTTGAGGAAGGGAGTAGACTACTACATAAAGCAGCTTAAGAAAAGCTATGAGGTTGAAGTCATAGAGCTTTTGGACGAGAAGACCCCTGATACGAGAAGTTCCAAGCAGGAAGAGAGAATAAAGTCTTTAGAAGGGGAGCGGATACTGTCTAAAGTAGCTCCAGAAGACTACGTCATAACTCTTGAAATAGACGGCAAGAAGCTGGATTCAGAGGGGTTTAGAAGCCTTATGACTTCCAGCTTAGGGGACAAGAAAAGCGTGGCCTTTGTAATAGGAGGCTCGCTTGGAATCTCTAGGGAAGTCTCGAAGAGGAGCGACTACAAGCTTTCTTTTTCAGACATGACATTTCCTCATCAGCTTATGAAGTTGATACTTCTAGAGCAGCTAAGCAAAGCAAGGGCATAGCCTTGCTTTTATTTTGTTATTTTGGGTTATATAAAAATTAAGATAAAAGACAAGAAAGGCGAGGATTCGAATGAATAAAACAGGATTTGATCATCAGAGGTATATAGAAGAGCAGTCAAAATACATCCTAGAGAGGGTGAACAACTACGACAAGCTTTACCTGGAGTTCGGAGGAAAGCTGATAGGAGACTTTCACGCTAAAAGAGTATTACCTGGATTCGATGAAAATGCTAAAATAAAGCTACTTTACAAGTTGAGAGAAAAAGTGGAGATAGTTATATGCGTATATGCCGGAGATATAGAGCGAAACAAGATGAGAGGAGACTATGGGATAACGTACGATATGGACGTGCTAAGGCTTATAGACGACCTTAGAGAGTACGAGCTCCTAGTCAACAGTGTCGTGATAACAAGATACGATGACCAGCCTTCTACAAACGTGTTTATAAACAAGCTTGAGAGAAGAGGCATAAAGGTATACAAACATAGAAAGACGAAGGGATACCCTACAGATGTAGACACCATAGTCAGCGACGAGGGATATGGAGAAAACCCTTATATAGAGACCACTATGCCAATAGTGGTGGTCACAGCTCCTGGGCCTGGAAGCGGAAAGCTTGCGACATGCCTGAGCCAGCTTTACCACGAATACAGATGCGGACAGTCTGCTGGATACTCTAAATTCGAGACATTCCCTGTTTGGAACGTGCCTCTTAAGCATCCACTGAACATAGCGTACGAAGCTGCTACAGTTGACCTCAAAGACGTCAATATGATAGACTCATTTCACTTCGATGCCTACAATGAAGTTGCAGTAAACTACAACAGGGATATAGAGAGTTTTCCAGTGCTAAAGAGGATAATAGAGAAGATAACTGGAGAGGAATCTGTATACAAGTCGCCTACAGATATGGGAGTAAACAGGGTAGGATTCGGAATAGTAGATGACGAAGCTGTAAGAGAAGCTTCAAAGCAAGAGATAATAAGAAGGTACTTCCATACGATATGCGACTACAAGAAAGGCTATGCAGACAAGGAGACTTCAGAGAGAATAAAGCTGATAATGGATGAGCTAAACCTAAAGGAATCAGACAGAAAGGTAGTGGAGCCGGCCAGAGTATACTCTGCAAAGCTAAAGGAAAATGCATGCAAAGCAGAGGTTTGCTCTGTTACAAGCATAGAGCTATGCGACGGAGAGATACTCACAGGGAGAAGCTCGCTGCTTATGGACGCAACGGCGGCAGCTACACTAAACGCCATAAAGCATCTGGCGAATATTTCAGACAGCCTCCACCTGATCTCTCCAGTTGTGCTAGAGCCTATAATAGGGCTTAAGAGAGACAAGTTCGGAAGCAAGAACACTGCGCTAAACTGCGAGGAGATACTGATAGCGCTGAGCATTTCGGCGGCTACAAACCCTACAGCGCAGGCAGCCATGGAGAAGCTTTCAGAGCTAAGGGGATGTCAGGCCCATTCAACCACTATACTGAACACAAACGATGAGCAGACTTTCAGAAAGCTTGGAATAGAGGTTACAAGTGACCCTGAATATCCTACAGAAAACCTCTTCTACAACTTTTAAATACTAGAGCCTAGATATCTAGGCTTTTTTCATATACGGAAATGGAGGTGGGGAACAATGACTAGAAAAGCTACAGTCTCATTTGCCTGGGTATTTTTTTATCTCACTGTATACATGTCTCTACAGCTTGGATACTCGTTTTTGTCTAAACTTCTGGAGCAATTTGGAATGCAGCCGGAATCAGGAGTTGGCAGCACCATAATAATGGCAGGAATCACGGCAGTGCTTGTCTATATCGCAATTTTAAGGCTGCGAGATAAGAGTTTTTTAAATGAGTGCAGGTTCAGGGCTATTTCGGGAAGACATCTAGCTACATCCGCTGTACTTGGAATTTCTGGACTAGCTGTAAGTTCACTGCTTTTAGCCGGGCTTTCGATGTTTCTAGACTCCGCTTATCTAGAGCATATGGAGAATATGGAGCTTATATTAAAGGGAAACAAGTTCATAGTGTTTGCAAGTGTGGGGATAGCAGCACCAATAGTAGAGGAAGTGATATTCAGGGGGCTGATTTTTAGAGAGCTTGAGAAAGTAATGAGTATAAAGGCCACAGTGGTAGTTCAAGCACTGCTGTTTGGAATATACCATTTCAACGTAGCCCAAGGCATTTACACTGTCTTTCTGGGGATTGTGCTTGGGCTTTCGCTCGCATGGACAAGGTCCATCTGGGCTCCCATAGTTATACACATGGTCAACAACAGCGTGAGCTATGCGTTCTCGTTTTTATCCGATAAAAATGAAGTTGTGCTATCGGTCGTAGGGCTGGTGCTAATGCTTGCACTGATTTTGTTTCCAGTGCTTATGAGATATCTCTACAAGACAAGAGTGGATAGGCGGTTTACAGCACATAGAAATTAAATCGATACAATTTAAAACTAAATTAGATATTGTATCCCGAAAAAAACTGTTATATAATAAATTCAAGAATAATAAACAGAGGAGGGATACAATTGAACCATACAATTGAAAATAGCTCTATAAAGAGAAGAAGCGAGAGAAGCAAGACAAGAGAAATGGTTATAATGGGGCTTTCTATAGCGCTTGTATATGTTGCGACTCTAATACAGTTCGAGTTGCCTACACCTAATGGTGGAGGGCTGGTGCACCTTGGAACAGGGATGTCCTATATACTTGCACTCGTATATGGAAAGAAAATAGGAGCCGTATCAGGTTCGGTGGCAATGGGCATGTTCGACATACTTTCAAAGTACACTATCTGGGCGCCGACCACAATCATAACTAGGGCGATAATGGGGTATGTTGTAGGAATGATTGCAACTAAGAATGGAGAGTCTGGAGATAGCTTCGCTAGAAACGCCATTGCAATAGTAGTTGGAGGAGCTATAATGATAGCTGGCTACTATGTAGGAGAGGCTGTGACTTTTGGGAACTGGATCACTCCAGCGGCTTCTGTAGGGGGAAATCTACTTCAGATAATAGTTGGAGGAGCTGGCGCGCTAGCTATAGTTCCGGCGCTTAAGAAGTCGAAAGTACTTTAGGAGGTGCAAGATGAAAAAGCCGCTTATAATGACGCCGGGGCCTACGTATGTCTCGGAAGATGTAAGAGATGCAATGTCTAAAGAGATAACAAATCCTGACATAGATCTGAGCTTCTATGAGTTCTACAGGGAGACTTGCGAGAAGATAGGACAGCTTTTGAACACTGAAAACAAAGTGCTCATCCTGGACGGGGAAGGGATACTCGGGCTTGAAGCCGCATGCGCCTCTTTGATAGAGGTCGGAGACAGAGTGCTCTGCATAGACAACGGCATATTTGGAAGAGGTTTTGGGGACTTCGCCAAGATGTACGGTGCGGAAGTGGTCTACTTTGAGTCAGACTACAGAAGGGGACTGGACGTAGCTGCACTGGAGGAGTTTTTAAAGCAGGACAGCGACTTCAAACTGGCTACACTCGTCCACTGCGAGACTCCTTCAGGGATATTGAACCCGGTGGACAGAATATGCCCTCTTTTGGATGAACACGGCATAATCTCTGTTGTAGACTCTGTATCGTCTATAGGAGGGGAAGAACTGCTAGTAGACAAGTGGAAGATAGACATAGCTCTTGGGGGCTCGCAGAAATGTCTGTCGGCACCGCCAGGGCTGACTTTCCTGAGCGTAAGCGATAGGGCTTGGAATGCGGTGAAGGGCAGGAAGACGCCTGTAGCTGGATTCTACTGCAACTTGGGGATATGGGAAAACTGGTATGAAAACAAGTGGTTCCCGTATACGCAGCCTATAAGCGATATTTACGCCTTGAGCAAAGCTGTCCAGAATATAATAGAAGAGCAGACTACAGTAGAAAGGCATGCTGAAATAGCTGAAAGAGTGAGAACGGCACTCGAGAGCTCTGGACTTGAGATATATGCAAAAGACTCGCGCTCAAATGCCGTGACCTCTGTTGTGATACCTGAAGGCTTGTCTTACTCAGAGATATATGATGGCATGCTGTCAGAAGGTGTAATGATAGCAGGGGCTTTCGACTACTTGGCAGGAGTGGTATTAAGGATAGGTCATATGGGGGAGAATTGCTACGAAGAAAAGCTCTACATAACACTAAAAGCATTGGATAAGGTGCTTAGAGCTTTGGGGGTTAAGATAAAAGGCAAGATACACAGTAATTTTATAGACTGATATGAGATCAAAGCATGCAGAGCAGTCTGCATGCTTTTTTAAAAAAATAGTCAAAAAGGCTTCAAAAACAACTGTTTTTGAGGCCTTTTTGCTTGACAAGAGCAGAGAAAGTAGGTAGAATATAAATTAATACATAGTAAGTTGATTGGAATTTAAGAAATAAGATGATTGGAGGGATAACTTATGGCAAAGCCGATTATAGGAATATCGGGAAGTGTTTTAGATATAGAGAACGGGCCTTTCACTGGCTCAAGAAGAGCTTATGTAAACGAAGACTACGTCAAGGCAGTAGTTAAGTCAGGAGGAGTACCGGTGATAATTCCTATGACGGCAGATAAGGAGATAATAGACATACAGCTAGACGGAATAGACGCTCTGCTACTGAGCGGTGGACATGACATAGATCCAAGCGAGTACGGAGAAGCTCCAAAGCCAAGGCTGAACGAGACGCTTCCGGAGAGAGACAAGTTCGACATACTTCTAGTTGAAGGCGCAGTGAAGAGGGGTATTCCAGTGCTAGGAATATGCAGAGGTCATCAGGTGTTGAACGTGGCGCTTGGAGGAAGCCTCCATCAAGATCTCGAGTATATAGAGGGATGCGAAGAGGCTCACGACCAGTTCGAGAGCGAAGACCCAGAGAGCCATGCGGTTAGAACTAAAGAGAGATCTATTTTAAGAGAACTGCTTGGAGAGACTCTGAAGGTGAACTCGTTCCATCACTTGGCCATAAAAGAGCTTGCTCCAGGGTTCAGAGCGACTGCTATATCCTCTGACGGGCTTATAGAGGGAATAGAACACTCGAGGCATAAGTTTATAGTAGGGGTACAGTGGCATCCGGAAGCGTTGGCTTCTTCTGGAGACAGAAGAATGGAAAGGCTTTTTGAGGAGTTTGTCTACAGCGCGAAGGCACTTTCCAAGCAGGAGAGATATCCTATTGCAATATAGTTAACAGCGTTGTATAAAAATCCGCTGTATAATATAATGAAGTTGGAGCTTAGATCAAATCTAAGCTCTAATTTCATTTCAGGGGGGATACATAGTATGATAAGTTCTTTCAACAATTTAAAAACCAGGACCAAGATAGTCTCCGGGTTCATCTTGCTGGCAGTCATAACTGCGGTGGTCGGGGTCTACAGTGTGTCTACAATCGAGGGGATAAGTGCAAACTTGGATTCAATCTACGAGGAGAGGATGCTTCCAAATGCCATTATAGGAGAGGTTCAGACTAACCAAGCTGATGCGAGATTTGAAGTGAGCCAGATAATATTCAAGGCGCTTTCAGGAAATATTCAGCCGTCGGATATTCAGGCATCTAAAGAAAAAATAGGAAAGCTGGCTGAAACGAATAACGGCTTGATAGAGCAGTACAACAGTACAGATCATTCTGAAGCCGAAATTGAACTGCTGGATAGCTTTTTAAATACAAATAGTGAGTACAGAGAATTTAGAGATGAAGTATACAGTTTGCTAGAGCAAGGCAAATACGAGGAAGCAATAAAGCTAAATCAGGAAGCGGCCTCTAAGAGAGAGTCAGCTGAGCAGATACTGAGAGATCTGAAAGAGCTGAACGGGAAATTAGGAGGCGAGCTAAAGGAGAAAAGCGATGCACATGCTGCTAGAGGAAGAGCTATAGCCGTATCGGCAACTATAGTCAGCATAATCCTTGCTGTTGCAATAGGCTTCGTGATATCTAGAAGCATAGTTTCAGGGCTTAAAGCAGGGGTTGAACACTCTGAAAAGCTTGCAAACGGAGACTTTTCAAGCTCTATAGATGAGAAGTACGTATCGAGGAAAGACGAGATAGGGGAACTCAGCAAGTCATTTGAGCTTATGACTCAAAATCTTAAAGGTCTAATAATGACTATAAGTGAGAACAGCATGGACGTAAGTTCTTCAAGCGAAGAGCTCAGCGCAACTGTGGAAGAGATAAACGGGCAAGTTCAAAGTGTAGGCTCGGCCACTCAGGAAATAGCGGCTGGGATGGAGCAGACTTCGGCTGCAATAGAGGAAATAGGGGCCTCGGGATATCAGATATCCTCGCTTTCAAGCGCACTTGTGGAAGATGCCGTTAATGGAAACGAAAATGCAATTGAAATATCCAGAAGAGCCGAGGACATGAAGTCTAATGCAGAGACTTCAAAAAAGGAGGCTTACAGCATTTACATTGAAAGACAGAAAGAGATAAAGAACTCAATAGAGAAAAGCGCAGTTGTGGGAGAGATAAAGGTCATGTCCGACTCGATACAGGCCATCTCGGAGCAGATAAACCTGCTTGCCTTGAATGCAGCCATAGAGGCGGCTAGAGCCGGCGAATACGGAAAAGGCTTTGCGGTAGTTGCTGACGAAATAAGGAAGCTTGCAGAAGCCTCTACAAGCACTGTAGACCAGATAAACAGCATGGTTGGAGAGGTGAACACAGCTTTCAACGAGCTTTCAAATGGATCAGAGAAGCTCCTGGAGTTTATAGACAATAAGGTAATAGCTGACTACGACACTCTGGCGGAGGTCGGGGAGAAGTACCTTGAAGACGCTACTTTTGTGAAAAATTCAATGGACACTTTCAACAGAAGGGCGAGCGAGATAAACGAGTCTATAAGCCAGATAAACGAATCCATAGAGTCTGTGTCAAGCGCAGTGGAAGAAGCCACCGCAAGCAGCATGGAGATTTCAAACAATATGACAGAGGTGACAAGGTCTATAGATGAAGTTTCTAAGGTGGCCGAGTCTCAAGCTGAGCTTTCAGAAGGGCTCAACATCAATATGAGCAAGTTCACGGTTTAGAACCATAAAAATAGCCAAGATTAATTTCTTATTAATCTTGGCTATTTTCTTTTGAGTTCTTTAGAGACTCTTTATGCTTGTACATCCTCTTGTCAGCTATGGCGTAGAGCTTTTCGTAGGTGGCCGCATCGTCAGGTGTGACTGCATAGCCTAGGGCAAATTTAGTTTCAATCTCGATGTCGCCTACCACTACAGGCTCTTCAGTGATGCTGTTGACTCTGTCTAGGACAAGTTTCAGACTCTTTTCTTCACGTAAGTCATTTAAAAAAAGAATGTACTCGTCACCACCAAACCGAGAGACACGATCTGTGCTCCTAAGGGTTGTTTTTATCCTATCTGCTATTTCTATTAAAACGGCATCTCCTACAGGGTGTCCAAAAGTGTCGTTTACTTCCTTAAATCCGTTCAAATCTATAACACATATGGCATGACGTTTCTTGCTCTTCAAAAGCTGCTTTTTTGCAAAATCTTGAAAAGACATCTTGTTCAGAGTTCCCGTCAAAGGATCTTTCCTTGAGAGGGTTATCTTGCTCTGGTAGTGCTCTACCGTCAAGTACACAAAGCAGAAGGCTATTGCCACAATCACATAGAAAAAATAGACGATGCCATTAGAGTGATTTTCCCTGTAAGCCCAGCCTTCCACGGGGTATATGGCGAGCTCCCATGTTTGATTTGGCAGTGAGATATTTTTTCCAAGGTAGTCCTTGTCAAACACTTCAGGGTTTCCCCATATAAAGTCATTTTTGCCGTCAGTCTTTCTAGCTTTAAGTGCAAGCAGGTAGCCGTTTTTTTCAGGGGCAAGTCCTATTTTCTTTATTATTTCATCGAAATCTATAGTTATGACTGAAAGTCCCCAGAACTTGCTGTTTTCATTTAAAAATATGGCCTTTCTGTTGAATACCAAATACCCGCCCTGCTTTGCTTTGACAGGACCTTGAGTTACGGACTCTTTAGACTCTATTGCAGCCTTGACGAACGGGCGTCGCTCGCTGTCAGAAAGCAAGTCGTGATTGAGAGCGGCTTCGCTTCCTGAAAGCGGATAGATATGCTTCACAATGGCGTTTGGAGCTATGGCTATGTTTTTTATGATAGTGTGGTCTTTCAATATCAAATTTGAATACTTCTCAAAAGTCTCTTCTGGAATGTCGGGGTTTGTAGTAACCAAGAGGTCTATAAACTCCGCATACTGAAGACTGGTGTTTATTATGCTTTGAACTCTGTCGCTATAGACTGTAAGCTCTTGAACAGCTAAAAGCCTGTTCTGCTTTGAGACAGAATCGATCTGCTCTTTGTATATCAGGGAAAAGCCCAGAATGAGCAGAACCGAGACCAGAGAAGCTATAATCAGAGATACTATTTTATTTTTCATTGGATATCTCCTCTTTCCAAAGAATTATTACTTCTTATTAATACAATTATATACTTTTAAACTAGGGATTACAATTTGAAAAAACCTTTAGTTCAGGGTCTTATTAAATTATTTCTTGGAAAATTTTAAAAAAAGGTAGCTTTTAAAAGAAGTATGTGGTATCATTATTTATAAGCTTAATTCAAAAGTAAAAATAATATATGTTACACAATTTCTGAGATTCAAACTTCATTAGGTACACTTCAGAAATTTCAAACGCAACATTTTTTACTGGAATTAAAATAATAAAATTTTTGGAGGTATCACAATGAACGGTACAGTAAAATGGTTTAACTCAGAAAAAGGATTTGGATTTATAACAGGAGAAGACGGAGCAGACGTATTCGCACACTTCTCACAAATAAACAAAGAAGGATTCAAAACTCTAGAAGAAGGACAAGCAGTTAGCTTTGACCTAGTTCAAGGAGCTAAAGGTCCTCAAGCAGAGAACATAAACATAATATAATTTAAAATATGATTATGACACCCCTTAGACAAGCTCTAAGGGGTTTTTTAATACAGATGTAACCGGTCCTTAACTTTTCTATAACCATTTTTTCGCTGAAATAAGTCAAAATAAAGTCAAGAGATACTCGATTTAATAAAAAATTAAATATGAGGAGATGATTTTGTTGGTAGTTTTCAGCATGAAGAACTTCAATATCTACAGAGTGGGAAATGGGCATATAGTCCACAATACAAATCTGGAATTTGGAGAAGGGCATACTCATATCAAGAGCTTTAAATACGCAAAGCAGATAATACACAACATGCTTTACAGAAAAAGGCCACAGACAAAGAATCTATATCTCTTGGAGAGCCATAAGAGGATATCGGATGACTCTGAGTACAAGGAGCTGATAGACCAACTTATGGAGAGCAGAAAACAGGGCAAGCGATACTATGTAAATATAAATAAGGGAACAGTTAGAAAGTGAGGGGCCTATAGGCCTCTTGTTTTATTTGTAACAAAAATCATGGCAAAAGAGTTAATGTGGTGGTAAGATATAATAGTATATATCAGAAATGAGAGGAGTTTTTTAATGTTAAAGCGAAGCAAATTTGCGATTGCACTTCTGGCCACGTTAAGCATAGGGCTTGTACCTGTGCAGCAAAAAGCGGAAGCGACGTCGGACATAAGAGGTCATTGGGCTGAGGAAAGGATAGGACTGCTTATAAGCGAGGGCATAATAAGCGGCTATCCCGATGGAACGTTCAAGCCGAATAAGGATATAACGAGGGAAGAGGCGAGCAAGATAGTATCTGAATATGTGGGAGAAAAGAAGACCGGTTCGGTTGAGCTCAAGGATATATCAGGAGTTTGGAGCGAGCCCTATATAGAGCACCTTTATCTTGAAGGCATAGTGAACGGCTACCCAGACAAGACTTTCAAGCCTAAAAACAATATCGTAAGGTCAGAATTCGTCACGATGGTGCACAACTATCTAAAGAAAAACGGAGAGATAAAAGATTATGGCAAAGCTGTGGAATTTAAAGACGTAAATGGCCACTGGGCTAAAAAAAGCATAGAGGCGGTGTCGAAGTTTGGGTATATAAAGGGCTACCCAGACAAGACTTTCAAGCCTGACGAGCCAATAAGCCGTGCAGAGGTGAGCTCTATAGTAGCCCTTATGATTGAGGACAAAGTGCTAGAGATAAAGACTCCTTGGAGCGAAAGCCATGAGTCTAATATGGATGTATTGATAGAAGAGCTTGGGTTTGAAAAGGACAGAAGCGGAAACTGGGACGGAGTTCCTGGCTTGAGCAATCCAATAGGGGTATACAGAGATAGGCCAGACATCTACGAGGTATCCATAGTGGTAAGGGACTGGCAGTACGAGGATGTACCGAGATCAGAAAAGATACCGCTTGTCTTTGATGAGATTCTGAAGTTCTACTTTAGAGACGAAGCTGAGTACGCCTACAGCAAGATGGACGACGAGAGTGTTACCGAGTTTGAATCGTCTGACAGGTTTATAAGGCTTAGAGACCATGATGGAAAGCTGTATATCTATTTGGGCTATAAAGACAGAGACAAGTTCGACAAGTGGTGGTAAAAGATAAAGGTCTTGGGGTTCCCAAGACCTTTATTCTTATACTATAAATTTATCCAGCTCTTGATTTAGCTCATCTAGAGCTTTTTTGCTGTCTGCCATCTCTACTACGATTTCGTTTGTGCTGTGGTCCACATTTGCGACCTTCTCGGCTATGTTTGTAGTTCCCTCGGCCCCGTCGTTCGCGGCGCTTGCAACCTGATCGATGCCCTGCATCGTATCCTGAACAGATGCCAGCAGCTCCTCGGAAGTCGAGCTGAACTCTGTCACAAGGCTGTCTACGAAGTAGGCATCCTCGCTGTACTTTTCAGCCACGTCTATAAGCGTCTTGTAGTCGTTTGAAACGTTTTCAGACATAAATGTAAGCAGCTTGTTTGAGCTGTCAGACAGGTTTTCCACAGATCTCATGACCTTTCCAGTTATATTCTGTATCTGGTTTACGCTTTCTTCAGACTGATGTGCCAGTTTCCTGATCTCCTCGGCCACTACAGAGAAGCCTTTGCCAGCCTCTCCAGCCCTTGCGGCCTCTATGGCTGCATTCAGAGCCAGCAGATTAGTCTGAGAAGTTATGTCCATTATGGCTTGAGACAGTACTTCTATCTGATCCACCACTCTGGACTCAGCTATGGCCTCTTCTAGCTCAGACTTGGTCTGTACAAATATCTCGTCTGCTTTACTCTGGGCCTTTATCACTATTGCCTTTGTCTCTCTAGCTCTTACATTTATCTCTCCAGCGGCTATGGCCCCCTCTTGGGACTTGCTGGCTATCGACTCGGCAGCTCGCTCTATCTCTTTTGTAGTAGCAGCTATCTCCTCAGAGGCAGCGGCTGTCTCTTCCATTCCAGCGGAGAGCTCTTCTGTCGTCGCCGAAACCTCTTCTATGTTCAGCTTTAGCTCGTCTAGGCTCGCCTCTATTATACCGTTTACCTTTACAGTAGTTTCAGTTGCATTCTTGACGCTTTGCACAGTGTACCTTAGTTTAGACAAGAACATATTTACAGCCTTGGCCAGATCTGCGATCTCGTCTTTTGAGTCGACCACGATTTCCTGAGTCAAATCTCCACCGCTCTCCGCAAGCACTGTTAGTTCTTGCTTCAAGATGTTCAGCGACTTTACTATCTTGGATATTATGATCGTAGCTAGAATGATAGAAATCACGGATAAAGCTATTATTATAGCTATAGATATCATTTCAGTGCTTTCAAATAGCTCGTCGGCATCTGTATTTGCTTTAGCGGCCATGTCCTTGTTAAACTCCACTATCTGAAGCAAAGTTCCCGAAAGTTCATCAAAAGAGGCTTTTGCTTCTCCTGTCATTAGGGCCCCGGCTTGCTTTTCGGCGTTTTCATCGTTTGATCTGCTAGCTTCTATTATTTTTTGATGAGTCTGCAGATAACTGTTCCACTCATCGTTTACCTTTTTGTAAAGCTCTCTATCACTATCGTCAGAAAGAGTTTTTTCATATTCTGAAAGCCTGCTGTCTATCATGGACTTCAGCTCTTCCATGATCTTTTCCCTCTCTGCCATAGCACCGCTGTCGGAATCAACTAAATGCCCGTATTCGTTGACTCTGAAGTCAGAAGTTAGCGTGTTTAGCTCCTCAGCTAGGATTATTCTTGGTATCCATATGCTAGAAATCTCTGTGGATTTTTCGTTTACCTTTTTTAGACTATTTGTGGAAAACAGACCTAAAAAAACTATTGCAGCTATAAGCAGTACGATAAGTGCTATAAGCTTTCCCCTTATTGTCTTTAACAAATTCATTCCCCCATTTCTTAAAATATATTGCTTTTCACGAAAAACTCATTTATGAAAACATTTTCATTCTACAACATAAATATGCATTTTTCAATATATATTAAGATATTCCGATGTATTTGTAGGAATTAAATTGTGTTCACCTTTCTTCCAAATAAGATACTGCGTTGAAATTATATTATGCAGTACGGCCGATATATTGGCTCTCTGGCCATAAAAATTGTTTATAAGAGTCTATCAGGAGGTATAAATCCGTACAAGGGAGGGGATTAAATTGAAAAAGAAATTGATTATGCTATTATCTGTTTTTGCAATCATGATGTTTGCGCTGGCTGGCTGTGGGGAAAAGACTGCGCTTACATCCGACCAGTTCAAGAGTAAGATGGAGGAAAAGGGATACGAGGTGCAGGATGCGACATCTCAGTTTGAGGGCTCAGAAGGAGTGAAAAAGGTCTACATAGCGCTAAAGGACAGCTACCAGATAGAGTTCTATGAGATGGAGACAATAGAGCAGGCGGCCCAGGCTTACAATGGGAACAAGGCCAACTTTGAGGCCCAGAAAGGATCAAGCGCTACAGAGACCGATGTAAGCGGAAAGAACTCTGCAAAATACACATTGAACAGCGATGGAAGGTATAGGGCTATCTCCACTATAGAGAACACTTTCGTATACCTAGACGTGGAAAGCGGAGTCAAAGACGAAGTGAACGGGGTACTAGACGAACTTGGGTATTAAAAGCCAAGACCTAGCTAATCAGAGGATATCTGACTAGCTAGGTCTTTTATTGGCTGTATTTAGGGACTTTCACTATGGCCTTAAACAGGTCGCCATCTATTTCAATGACTAAGCTTCCATGCTGGGCTTCAAGCAGACTCTTGGCTATGGAAAGCCCAAGTCCACTTCCCTCGCTGGCCCTAGACTCGTCTCCTCGCTTGAACCTCTCCATAAGTTCCTCGGAGCTTATATTCAGCTCGTAGGAGGAGATATTCTTTATAGTGAGGAATACATCTGTTTGGGACTCAGAGAAGTCCAGATATACCCTGGAGTTTGGGAGGGCGTATTTGAATACATTGGAAAGCAGGTTCTCTATAGACCTCCAAAGCAGTTTTCCGTCTGCCATGACAAATAGATTCTCGAAACTGGAGTCAACTTTGAACTCTAGATTCTTACCGCCGCTGTCAAGTTCTGCAAAGCCCTGCTTCAAGAGGGAGACTATGTCTATCTTCTGAAGTTCCACGGGAATACTTCCGCTAGAGGCTTTTGCCGCCTCAAACAAGTCATCTGTAAGTGTTTTAAGTCTCTGAGACTTCTGTTCAAGCACACCTATATACTCGCTACGCTTTGACGGATCGCTCTCGCTTTTCAGCAGGTCTATATATGTGATTATAGAGGTCAGCGGAGTCCTTATATCGTGAGATACGTTTGTAATAAGCTCAGTCTTCATCCGCTCGCTCTTGAGCTCGCTCTCTATTGCTGCGCCAAGCCCATCCTTTAGGCTGTTTATATCGTCCGCGAGCTTCTTGAACTCTCCATCACCGGAAAGCTCTATTGTGTGACGTATGTCTCCGCTCTTTATCTTAGAAACCCCGTCTGAAACAGCCAGGAATTCCTTGGCTTTTTTGTAGGCAAACCAAGCTCCAAGGCCTATGGTCACTGGGAACATAAAGAAGGTTGCGGCGACAAGGAGCGGATAAGCTATGGCTACAGATACTACTTTTACCGCCACGGACCCGCTGTTGTATACGCTTTTAAAGAAGCCGAAGAACTTAGAGCCAAGCGTATAAACTAGAGTGTGTTTTAAAAAGCTTCTGTTCTTTATATGCTTTACCATAGAGAGCACCAAGAGAAGCCCTATAGAGCCCAACAAGGCTGTAGGAACCATCAGTATCTTCAAGCTGTCGCTTCGGAAAAAATCCTGCATTATGACGAACCAGACCCCTACAGTCGTAAAGCATAGAAATAGATTTATATCGTTGTAGAGCTTATTGAAGCGGCTTAAATGGACTGAATCGTCCTTAAAGCTGTTTCTACCAACTACCACCAATAAGTATATAAAAGAGGCGAACAGACCCATCAGGAAGCCAGCTGTTTTCAATGAATCTTCTCTTAAACTGTCTCTTTTTTTTTCAAACTCCAAGGTTTTCTTCTCAAGAGCAGATTCTTTAAAGGCTATATATATAGTTGAAGAACCTTGTTCAGAGAATAGCCCAAAATTGTTCGAAAAATTATTCAAGGCGACTTCAGCTTCCAAAGGGTAGACATTAGTTATGCCTCGCTCGCTTATTAGGTACAGAGGATATGATTTGAAATCGTCTGCCTCTATGGAATCTGTATTGGAAAATATGACTTCGCCATCGCTATAGTAGTAAAGCAGACCTTCAGAAACAGCTTCTTTCAGAGCTTCCATACCCAGTTTAAAGGCATGTAGATCATCTGAGATAACTTCATCTTTCAGCTTGGCTATTTTTTCAGATTCAACTTTTTCAAATACGGCATAGTTCTCTTCGTAGCTTAGGTTAGGATCATATGAGGATGAATTCATCTCGAAATCCGAATAAAGTACATCCTTTTTAGACGAGATTTTACCGTCGGTGACAGTTCCACCGCTCTTTATATTCTCCTCGCTTTTGTAGCTAGAGAGGTTTTGAAGCGGAGAGACCACATCTTGTATATCACTTGTGAAATTTTGACTTTCATAGTAGTTGTCTTTAAAGAGCAAATCAAGCCCAACCCTATTATTTGAAACCATATCTATAAAACTGTAAATCGCCCCTGTAAAGCAAACTATGGCAATTATAAACGCCAGCGCCTTTGCAAAGAGCGAATGGCTAAAGCTTTTCGACTTTGTATCCAATTCCCCACACCACCTTTAAGTATTTTGGCTCTTTAGGATTTATCTCTATCTTCTCCCTTATCCTTCTTATATGTACAGCCACTGTGTTTTCGGAGCTGAAAGAAGTTTCATTCCAGACACTTTCGTATATTTCATCTATCGAAAAGACCTTCCCCGCATTAGATGCAAGCAAGAGCAGTATCTTGTACTGCACAGGCGTCAGCTGGACTTCCTCGCCGTCTACGGACACAGACTTCTGCTCGTCGTCTATGGAAAGTCCGCCAGTTGTATAGACGCTGGTCTTTTTCTCTAGGCTTCCAAGCGAAGTGTACCTTCTGAGCTGGGACTTCACCCTGGCTATCAGCTCTAGCGGGTTGAATGGCTTTGTCATATAGTCGTCTGCCCCCATGTTCAGCCCCATTATCTTGTCGGTGTCCTCCGACTTGGCAGACAGCATTATCACCGGGATGTTTTGAGACTCCCGGATCTTCATGACAGCTCGAAGCCCATCCATAACAGGCATCATCACATCCATTATTATAAGCTGCACTTCGTTCTCAGAGACCACTTTCAGGGCTTCAGCTCCATTTGAAGCTTTAAAGACAGTGTAGCCTTCGTTAGAGAGATAGATATTAAGTGCTTCCAGTATTTCAGCGTCGTCGTCGCAAGCAAGTATTTTCAATTCCGTTACCTCCAAGTTTTATTCTAAGTAGATTATAGCACAACAGTCAGCACCTCCCTTTAATTCAAATATATCAGAGAGTTCTTAAGGAAAAGCGAGGCTATTTCTTAAGACTTTCTTAATTGTACAGAGATTTGGTGGGTAGAAACAAAATGAGGTGATAGATATGAGATATGTTACAGCGAAAGAGATGAGAGAGATAGACAGAAAAGCGATAGAGGACTACGGGATACCTGGGATAGTGCTTATGGAAAATGCAGTGCTGAAGGTGCTAAAGCATATTCCAAGAGACAGAGACAAGTATACAGTTATAGCGGGAGCTGGGAACAACGGCGGAGACGGGCTGGGAGTGGCGAGGTATCTCTATATAGAGGGCAAGAGTGTAAGTGTGGTGCTGCTAGGCTCTTCTAGTAAGCTGAAAGGGGATGCAAAGACAAATTTCGAAATCTTAGTGCGACTGTCTAAGAATAAGAATCCGGAGAATGAAGAGATAGAGATTATAGAGTTATTTGGAGAAAATAGCGACTCTGAAGAAAAGCTGGAGCATGCAAGAGGCGTTGTGATGGAAAGTGAAGTTATCGTAGATGCCATATTTGGGACAGGGCTTTCAAGCGAAGTAAAAGGGCTTTATAGGGATATGGTAGAGTCTTTAAACCAAAGCAAGGGATACAAGGTTTCAGTGGATATTCCATCAGGGCTGAATGGAGACAGTGGAGAGCCTATGGGTGTAGCTGTAAAAGCAGACAAGACAGTGACTCTTCAGTACCCTAAAGTTGGATTTGAAAATCCCAGTTCAAAAGAGTACACAGGGGAGCTTGTAGTAGAAAGCATATCTATTCCGCCATGGATATAATGTGATTTAAGTCATACTCTATATGTGATTAAAATCATAGCAGATTCATCGCCAAAGCTGATAGTATATAGCTATAAGAAAAATGCAAGGAGATGGATTGAATGGAGAATAGGTATTTTAGCATAAAAGACACCCTATACGAGATAACTGAAAAACATCCAGAGGCCATAGAGCTTCTAGTTTCAATTGGATTTGAGAATATGGCAGATGCAGAGCAGCGGGCGAAGTTTGGAAAGCATATAACGCTTGAAAAGGCCCTTATGCTGAAAAAGATAAGCGCAGAGGGATTTTCAGAGCAGCTCCTAGAGAGAATAGAGAGCAGAGAAGAGACAAGCACCGGCGGTAGTGGTGAAACCGTAAAGATAGCAGGTGTGCTTCCATGCCCTGTGAAGTTTCCGCTTATGGAGTCCTTTGAAAAATGGCTGGCTGAAAACTCGGAAGGGCTTGGGTTTGAAATAGAGCACGAGCTGAAGGCCGCTTCAAGCGGACTGGGATGGTTGATCGAGTCGCTAGAGCAAAAGGGAGAGGAGTCGATTCCAGACCTCTTTATTTCAGCTGGATTCGATTTGTTTTTCGACAAAGAGCTCTTTGGAAAGTACAGGTCCAGCGAGCTTTTCAAAGACATAACAGGATTTGAAAGATACAACTCGGACTTTGAAAACGAGGAGATAAACCTGAGAGACCCAGACGGACATTACTCTATGGTAGGTGTAGTGCCGGCGGTCTTCCTTGTAAATACAGAGGAGCTTGACGGAAGAGAGATACCGAAGAGCTGGGAGGAACTGCTCTCAGATGAATTTTTCAACAGCGTCAGCCTTCCTATAGCCGATTTCGACCTCTTCAACTCCATACTTCTAGCAGTCTACAAGAACTTCGGAGAAGACGGGGTGGTGAAGTTAGGCAGGATACTTAAGTCCAGCATGCACCCAGCGGAGATGGTCAAGTCGTACAGAAAGAGCTCCGATAAGCCAGTGGTTACGATAATGCCTTATTTCTTCACCAATATGATAAGAGAGAACGACCCTATGGAGCCTGTGTGGCCGGAGGACGGAGCCATAATAAGCCCTATATTTATGCTGAGCAAGAGCGAAAAGAGCGAAAAGCTGAAGCCGCTTGTGGACTTCTTCGCCTCGAAAGAGGTGGGAGAGATACTTTCCCACAACGGAAGATTTCCTAGCGTGAATCCGGAAGTGGACAACAAACTTGACGAGACCCAGAAGTTTATGTGGGTAGGATGGGATTTCATAAATTCAAATGACATAGGCAAGCTCATAGCGAGTTGCGAAGACATATTCAACAGAGCAGTGAAGGGGGAGATTTAGATGAACCTTGTGACAGTTTCGGGACCGCCTTCGTCGGGCAAGACCTCGGTGATACTGAAGACCATAGATGCGATAAAGATGAAAGGGCTCAAGGTGGGAGTGGTGAAGTTCGACTGCCTCTATACAGACGACGACGAGCTCTACAGAAAGGCCGGAGTGCCTGTGAGGAAAGGCCTTTCAGGTTCTCTCTGTCCGGACCATTACTTTGTGAGCAATATAGAGGAAGTGGTGAACTGGGGCATAAATCAGGAGCTGGATATGCTCATAACCGAGAGCGCCGGGCTTTGCAACAGATGCTCGCCCTATATAAAAGACATAGTGTCGGTGTGTGTGATAGACAACTTAAGCGGAATAAACACCCCTAAAAAGATAGGTCCTATGCTGAAGACAGCGGACATAGTTGTGATAACTAAAGGGGACATAGTCTCGCAGGCTGAGCGAGAGGTATTCGCCTCTAGAGTCAACTCGGTGAATCCTAAGGCCGTAATAATCCATGTAAACGGGCTTACCGGTCAAGGGGCTTTCGAGTTCAGCACATTGCTTCGGGATAAGAAAAACGAGATAGAGACTGTGAAGGGTAAGGAGCTGAGATTCCCTATGCCTTCGGCGCTCTGCTCGTACTGCCTCGGGGAGACGAGAATAGGAGACGACTACCAGATGGGAAATGTCAGAAAAATAGAGCTAGGTGATGAAGATGATAAATAGAGAGAAGATAGTTTCAAAGAAAATAGCGGATTTAAGAAGCGAATACCCTTTTGTGGACTCGTTCTTTGAGGACAACAAGCTGGACCTAGAATCCATTGGAGATATGAGCTTCAGGGAGTATCTGAACAGCTACACGCTAGAGGAGATAGACGAGTGGGCCATAGATACGGAAAAGCTGGAAGAGGACCTGGCCGAGTATATCTCCCAGATGGTTGAGTTTCTTGGGCTTGAAAAAGACAAGGTAGAGAGCCTTACGATATTGGCCGGAGTGAACAAGAGCGGAGAGACTGAAAGCTTTGGAGAGTTCACCATAAAGAGGAGCGAGATAGTCTCGATAGTGGGGCCTACAGGGTCTGGGAAGAGCAGGCTGCTTGCCGACATAGAGTGGGCGGCGGATGGAGACACCCCTACAAAGAGAAGGATACTTGTAAACGGAGAAACTCCGGACAAGAGCAACAGGTTTTCCACAAGCAACAAGCTTGTAGCCCAGCTCTCGCAGAACATGAACTTTGTAATGGACCTGACCGTAAGGGAGTTTCTGGAGCTACACGCCAAGAGCAGGCTGGTGGAGAACGTGGAGGAAATGGTGCAGAGAATAGTTGAAGCCGCAAACGAACTTGCAGGCGAGAAGTTCAGCTTGGATACAGCTGTGACAGGCCTTAGCGGAGGGCAGTCTAGAGCCCTTATGATTGCGGACACAGCCATACTCAGCACTTCGCCTATAGTGCTTATAGACGAAATAGAGAATGCCGGTATAGACAGAAAGAAGGCGCTAGACGTACTTGTAAACGAAGAGAAGATAGTGCTTATGGCCACCCATGACCCTAGTCTCGCCCTTATGGCCGACAGGAGGATAGTCATAAAGAACGGCGGAATAAAAAGTATAATAGAGACAGGTCCAGAAGAAAAGGCCAGGCTTTCAGAGCTTGAAGCGATAGACAAGCTTGTATCCGAGATGAGGACGAAGCTCAGAAATGGAGAGACTGTAGGGATATAGCTAAAGACATTGAAAAACCCGCAAGTGCAGGTGTTTGAATCTGCTTTGCGGGTTTATTTTTCACTGCGATTCAGAGCTGTCGGCTTCCTCTATTGCACTCAGAAGCCCTGAGACAATTTCAAAAAAGCTTTCAGGCACATCGTTTGGGATGATAGGAGCGTCTGAATTATCTTTATCTTTACTTTCCATTGTTACCTCCTAGATTTTCAAGTCAAAAGCACCTGAGTGCATGACCTTCGGTCTTTCGGCAGACTCAGATTCCGATGTAAAATTGTCCAGCATGCTGGCGCCGTCTAGCTCGTGGAAATCGAGAGAGGCGAGCGAGTAGCCAAGCTCTTCAAGAGAGGTTGAAAAAGCTCCTATGCTCTTTTCGAGGCTGTTTTTGTAATCAAGATTTTCAACACCTACTTTAAGCGAGATACTCTTAGACTCGACTTCAAGCCCTATATTCAGATTTCCCATGTTCGCTGTGTCTATACTTATGACGGCTGATATGTCATCCGGGTCTTTAGCCGAGTTACGCTGTTTTCTATCTCTAAAGTACATATTCAAATTTGAGAACTGCCCGTTCATATATACAGGCAGCTGGACTATCTTATTTTCTTGAGAAAGACGCCTGTTTTCATCTAACTTTTCAAAGGCTTCAGATAGTTTTCCACGAGCCAGCTCTTCATCTCTTCCGAACAAACTTGAGCTGGACTCCATGTTTTTGAGCTGCTGCTCCATATCTCTATAGGAAGCTTCCACTTCGTCTCTAGAGCGTGAAAGACTCCTGTATATTGCAGATACACTCTCTTTTAGCTTTTGCAAAAGAGCCAAAGCTTCGCCGCTCTTTTCAGAATGCGTCAAGCTTGAAAACTCGGAAAGCTTGTGTCCTAACTGATCCTTATTTGCAAGAAGAGCGTGGGCGCTTCTGATTTCCGAAAGTAGGAGCGGCTTCTTGCTTTTAAGGACAAGGAGAGCTGCGTCGTCCCCACTGCTTGAAATCTCAGACAGGCTCTCTTTTAGCGATTCGGCTTTCAGAGACTTGTCACGCTCGAACTTGAGCATATTGTCACGGTATTGCTCCACGTACCTAGAGGCCACCACTATATCCACATGTTCAAGCGAAATACTCTCTGATACGGACTTAGAGACCATGGCTGTAGTGAGCTCGGCTTTCAAGAACTGGAAGCTTCTGTACACTTCATCTATCCTGCGCATATTTTGAGCAGAGCTGTCCACTCTGTCGACTTCAAGAGCAGTCGAGGATTCAGCTGTGAGGAATCCTTCGTTTATGCCAGAAAGAGTCAGAGGGAGGTTTCTTTTTATCTGCACAGATATAGCGTTCAAGTCGAGTCGCTCCAAGTTGCTGAATATATCGGAAATATCGGCGATGCTCTTTATTTCAGGGGCAGGCTCGGAGCTCAAAGAGATTTTTGGAAGCTCTGAAACCTTTATATCCTGAGATCTCTTCAAAAGAGAAAGAAGCTCTGTTTCTGTTATCTCAGGACTGTTTTTCATGAGTTTCAGCTCGGCAGACAGCTCTCTCAGATCGGTATTCTCTATGTCGACACCGATAGAACCTAGCGCAGACGAATTTTCGTAGTCGAGGCTTCCAAGCACATGAGAAAGCGACTGCTTCATATGATCTAAAGCGGCCAGATTTTCAGTATTCACTTCGATTCCGTGAATCACAAGCTTTTTGGCCATATCAACGTACTCAGGTGAAGCTTCAACTCCTATGGACTTTAAAAACTCTGATATATCTTCGTCAGAGAGCTGGACAACTGAATCTGAAAGCTCAGGGCTTTTAGAGGAGCTTGAATACGATTTGGACAGCATTTTTTGAAGTCTTATCATATCAGCCTCTGAAAGTTCAGACGAGTCTAGTTTGGCTGAATAGTTCTTGAGCCTGTAGAGCGTGTCTATGCTTATATCCAGCTCGTCCCCAAGAGCTTCCACAAAAGTTGCGTCTTTGACATCGCGCAAGTCGTTCAGCTTGTAGAAAGTGTCGTTTATCTTGTCTATATTCTTTTTGCTTATGCTTAGGCCTTCACGGTGAAGAGCCTTTATTATGTCGGTTATATCTTTACCCATACGGCTTCCATATATCTCTAGGGCGATATCCTCAGCTTGCTCTGTCGAGAGCTCGCTTCCGCCGGAGACTTCAATTCGCCTTGTGCCTTCAAGCTCAGACGATATATCCGACAGTCGCCTTGCCACAGAGTCTATAGACTCGCTCTCTAGATCGACATCCTGCTGGACAAGCGCTACAGCTGAATCATAGCTTAGAGAGCTCTCGATCTGTCTGAAA
This sequence comes from Andreesenia angusta, assembly GCF_001855385.1. Lineage (NCBI taxonomy): Bacteria > Bacillati > Bacillota > Tissierellia > Tissierellales > Gottschalkiaceae > Andreesenia > Andreesenia angusta. Next base: position 47,346 of record NZ_MKIE01000009.1, read on the forward strand.
GAGTCTCGGGCAATTCTGTAGGCTTCAAAGTTCTCAGAATTTAAAGGAATCCCATGTCTGTCCATCTTTTCAAGTGCCGATATATTTTCGCTAGAAATCTCAGCGTTGAACTCAGCTAGGAGAAGCGAGTAAAAATCTGACTGGCTTTTCGCCAGTGGAGCGTCTGGCACGTCTTTCTCGAGGCTTGACTTCTTTATATTGGATTTCTCTATAGAGACTGTCTCTCCTACAGTTAAATCCATGTCTTCGACTAGCTCAATGCTGAAAATGCGGTTGTCGCCTAAGTCTAGCTTTATGTTGTTGTTTATCTTCTCTATCAAAGTTCCAACTACCCTAGAAGAGGAGCTTAAAGAAGTGTAAGAGCTTATGGCGTTTGAATATTTAGAGTTTATTCTGTTTTCTATCATCGGGTGAAAACACCTCCAGTATTGCTTTCTAAAATTCTATATCGACATAAAGACATAAATTGTTTAATAGGAGGACTGTCCTCTAAAGTGTAAAAAACAGTATGCCGATAATTCAGTTAAGTGATATACTTAATTCGAGACACTTGATCGGATGAGAAGGAGATGTGTAAATTGGAAAACATAAGAGGGGTAGGGTCTGCTCCAAGGCATCAAGAAGTTCTGAGCAGTCAAAATAGCGTGAACAACAATAGCGACAAAAAAGAGATTACCGCACAGAAAAGCGGATTTGCCCAGAAGTTTGAGAAGATAAAGTCGGACGAAGTCAGGACAAAGCTAGAGGGTATATTCGAGAAGATAAATGAAAAGGCTGATATTTTAAAGGACAATCTCAGCTTGAAAAACGTGATAGAGTACAAGAAGCTGGTGAGGGAATTCATGAAGGTAGCGACCGAAAACTCCAATGTCTTTTCACAAAACAGCTTTCTAGACAGGCGGGGAAGGCATAGGGTGCATTCCATGATAAAGAATGTAGACAGAGAGCTGAACTCCCTGACAAATGAATTCACCAAAAGCCCTCTTCAGCACACCAAGATACTCGGCAGCATAGACGCCATAAAGGGACTAATAGTGGACATAATGACATAAAGACCAGGAAAGCTCCTGGTCTTTTGTTATGCCTTTTTTACAAATTCAGACTTGAGGCTCATAGCTCCAAATCCGTCTATCTTGCAGTCGATATTGTGGTCGCCGTCTACAAGTCTTATATTTTTCACTTTTGTGCCTTTCTTTATGGCAGAAGAAGCTCCTTTGACCTTGAGGTCTTTGATTACAGTTACAGAGTCTCCGTCTTGAAGCACATTTCCGTTTGAGTCCTTGACCACAAGCTCGTCGCTTTCAGACTCCGAGCCAGCAGTCCACTCGTAGGCGCACTCTGGACATATGAGCAGCGTTCCATCTTCATAGGTATATTCTGAATTGCACTTTGGGCAATTTGGCAGTTTTGACATTAAAAATCCCTCCATTCACAGAATATACTATCATAGACAGAGGATTCTTACAAAGACTTATTGGCATTTGCTATGGCCTCTTTAGCTGACTCTATAAACTGCTTAAGGACTTTTATTCTGGCGTATTTCTTGTCTTTTCCCTCTATTATAGTCCAAGGGGCGTACTCAGTGCTTGTCCTTACAAGCACCTCGTTCATAGCTTCGATATATTCGTCCCATTTCTCTCTGTTTCTCCAGTCCTCGTCAGTTATCTTGTAGATTTTGTCGGACTTGTGCTCCCTGCCCTCGAATCTTTCCAGCTGCTCGTTTTTGTCTATATATATGAAGAACTTGAGCAAAAGGGTGCCGAAGTTGTGTAGATGCTTTTCCATATTGTTTATTTCATCGTAGGCCCTGTCCCACTCGCTTATCTTGGCGAAGCCCTCTATTCGCTCCACCATAACTCGCCCGTACCAACTTCTGTCGAATATAGTCATATTACCTCGCTTGGGAACGGAGTTGAAGAACCTCCAGAGGTAGTGGTGGCTTTTCTCCGTCTTGTCCGGAGCTGCAATTGGGATTACCTCATATCCTCTCGGGTCCATAAGCCTTGTAAGCCTCTTTATAGCTCCGCCTTTTCCGCTTGCGTCCATGCCTTCAAACACTATGACAGTTGGTATCCTGTGAGTGTAGAGCGCATAGGCCAGTTTGCCGGCCTCCTCTTGAAGCGACTTAAGTTCGCTTACATACTGCTCGTTGCTAAGTGAAAGGCTCAAGTCCACATTGGAGAGAGGCCTTTTCTCGGGGATATACTGTCGGATATACCTCATCCCTCCGTTTTGCATGCCTATATAACGGTCTATTCCATCCTGTATCGCATCGAGTGTAGAACCGAGTATCTTCTTGGAAGCCGACTTCATGTCCTCAGTGGATATGATATTCCAAGGGCTGTAGTCGAAATTAGAGAGCTTCAGGATTTTATCAAAGTGGGCGAGGTGTTTGTCATAATCTTTGTACTGCGCTTCGTCCTCGTCGGTCACCAGAAAAGACCTGTGCTTGTCCTTTCTGAGCTCGTCTATCCTGCTCTTCTGAGTCTTCTCCTTTTGGTGGAGAAAAAACTTCACTATTATAGCTCCATCTTCATACAGCTCTTTTTCAATAGAGCTTATATCCGCTATGGCCTGCTTCAACTCATCACCGTCTATATTCAAGTCGTTCATCAGGTTAAAGTAGAAGCTTCTGTCGAATACGGCAATATTCCCTTTGGCAGGTGTCTTCTTCCAAAAACGCCAGAGGAAAGGGCGCTCCCGCTCCTCTTCGGTGGGGTTTTCAAACACGCTCACCTTGTGGAGCCTAGGGTCCAGCTCTCTTATGAGGTCGTTCAGTACAAATCCTTTTCCGGAGGACTCCCACCCGTCGATTATGATCAGCACGGGTATATCTAAATTATTTACAAGCCTCTCGAATTTGGCCAGCTTGTCCCCAAGCTCTGAGCGCTTGAAATTGGAATAGGGGTTTTCAAACTTGTCGAATTCATAGTCTTTTATCATGTTTTCAGCCATAGACACCACCTCCTAAGAAACACACACACTAGGCCTGGATAACAGACCTTCCGCCGTCTACACCCATAATCTGGCCTGTAATCCACGAGGCCTTTTCTGAAATCAGAAATGCAGTGAGGCTGGCTATGTCGCTTGCACTCCCAAGCCTCTTTAGGGCATGTGTCTTGGCCATGGAGTCCACGGTCTTTTCGTCTCTCAGGATAGAAGACGAAAGGCTGCTGTCGCCCAAAAGGGAAGGAGCTATTCCGTTTACCCTTATATCTGGCGCCAGCTCTGCTGCAAGCGACCTCACAAGTCCTTCCACAGCGCCTTTAGACATGCTGAGAGAGGCGTGCATAGATAGCCCCTGCTGGACGGCTACACTAGAGTAGAGCACGATTGAAGAGTTCTTATGCTTCTTAAGTGCCGAGAGCGAAGACTGGATAGCCAGCGCTGCCCCTAGCGAGTTTAATCTGAAGTCTTCTATAAAATCCTCTACACTAAGCCTTCTCAGCGACTTCAGGTTTATGCTTCCAACTGCATATACAAGGCCCGCGAGCTCCTTTCCAGCTTCTTCAGCCACCTTTGAAAAAGACTCAGGGTCTTTTACATCTGCTACTGATATATCTGCTCCTAGCTTCTGGGCCGCAGCTTTAAGTTTTTCCTCATTTGAGCCTACAAGATGCAGATTGTATCCTGCGTCTTTCAACAGCTCTGCACTGGCAAAGCCCACAGCTCCGCTTCCACCGTATATAAGAATTTTTCCACTCATATCCATCATCCCCCATAAATTATTCTTGTGTTTATTTTTACCCCTGCGATATGGACATAAGCTACAAGTATAAAAAGAAGTTGTGATATATATCACGTATAAGTTTGATGTCAGTCACGGAGGCTAAGCTCTAAAAGAGGTATTATATGTACATAAGATGAAATCAAGGAGGAATACGATATGAGCATGTTTTGTTATCAATGTCAAGAAGCAGCCAATGGAACTGGATGTACACAGAGAGGTGTATGTGGAAAGACTTCGGCTGTAGCTAATATACAGGATTTACTAGTACACACACTTAAGGGGATCGCGCTCTACAACCAGAGAGCCAGAGAGCTTAAGCTGGACACTTCAGCAGGCGATGCCTTTATAATGGAAGGTCTTTTCATGACCATCACAAATGCCAACTTCGACTACGACGCAATAGTGAGAACTATAACAGAAGGACTCGAGCTTAGAGACAAGATAAAATCGGAAGTCATGAAGACGCAGGAGCCTAAGAAGAGGTCGTTATTGGACAGACTATTCGGAAGAGGGGAAGGCGGTTCGGCAGTCGAGCCTATAACGGCAGATGCTGCTACTTGGAGAACACCGGAGTCTAAATATGATGAAAAGGCGAAGTCTGTAGGAGTGCTTGCCACAGCAGACGAGGACGTGAGATCGCTTAGAGAGCTTATAACTTACGGGCTGAAGGGAATGGCTGCCTACGCCGAGCACGCCTACAACCTTGGATCTACTAAGGACGACATATTTGCATTTATAGAAAAGGCCCTAGTTGCAACATTGGACGACACTCTTTCTATAGACGATCTAGTGGCGCTCACGCTTGAAACTGGAAAGTTCGGAGTAGACGTAATGGCGCTTCTAGACGCTGCCAACACTTCTGCATACGGAAACCCTGAAATAACCGAGGTTAATATAGGAGTTAGAAGCAACCCTGCAATACTTATCTCGGGCCATGACCTTAAGGACATGGAGAGACTTCTAGAGCAGACTGACGGAACTGGAGTAGACGTATACACTCACTCAGAGATGCTTCCAGCTAACTACTACCCAGCTTTCAAGAAGTACGACCACTTTGTAGGAAACTACGGAAACGCTTGGTGGAAACAGCAGACTGAGTTCGCTTCTTTCAACGGGCCGATACTGTTCACAACAAACTGTATAGTGCCGCCTAAGAGCGACGAAATAAGAAAGAGAATCTACACTACAGGAGCTTCTGGATTCCCAGGATGCACTCATATAGAGATGGACTCGAGCGGAAACAAGGACTTCTCTGCCATAATAGAGCACGCCAAGAAATGCGCATCTCCTACAGAGATAGAGACTGGGAAAATAGTCGGAGGATTTGCACACGCACAGGTTATGCAGTTAGCCGACAAGGTGGTAGACGCTGTTAAGTCTGGAGCTATCAGAAAGTTCTTTGTAATGGCAGGATGCGACGGAAGAATGAAGTCTAGAGACTACTACACTGAGTTCGCCGAGAAGCTTCCAAAGGACACAGTCATCCTTACAGCGGGATGCGCCAAGTACAGATACAACAAGCTAGGGCTTGGAGATATAGGCGGAATACCTAGAGTTCTAGACGCTGGACAGTGCAACGACTCTTACTCGCTTGCAGTTATAGCGCTTAAGCTTAAAGAGGTGTTTGAGCTAAACGACATAAACGAGCTTCCTATAGCCTACAACATAGCTTGGTATGAGCAGAAAGCCGTAATAGTACTGCTTGCACTACTTTCACTAGGAGTTAAGAACATCCACCTAGGGCCTACTCTTCCTGCGTTCCTTTCGCCAAACGTGGCAAAGGTGCTTGTGGAGAACTTCGGAATAGGCGGAATAACTTCAGTAGACGAAGACATGAAGATGTTTTTAGGAGTATAATACAATATAAAGCCTCGGCCGAAATATGGCCGGGGCTTTTGCTTGTCTTGGGAAAAAACTTTGAAAGGGGGTATAAACTCAAGATAAAACAATCTAAGGGGTGATTTTATGGCGGTTTCTATACTACCAGTTGACCAGAGGGTCATAGATATAGATTCAAGGCGTTTTGCATCTGTAGATAAAGCTCTGATAGAGCTTATCACAAACTGTGACGATAGCTATACAAGGCAGGAGGGAAGAGGAAGATCTGTAAGCGGAGTGATAAATATAGGCTACGAGCGACACAGGAACGGGGCCTTTGTATCTGTATCCGATCAAGCCGAGGGAATGGACTTTGAAAGGCTTAAGTCCATACTGACCTACGGAGGCGCCTTTAGCTCGCTTTCAAAAGGAGAAACAGTGGGAAGAGGATACTTCGGGCGTGGACTTAAGCAGGCCATATACGGATTGGGACATGGATGGATTGAAAGCATAAAAGATGGTAAACTCAGCAGAGTGGACCTCTACAGAGCTGAAACAGGGGAATACCTATTTGACGATGGAGACGGAGATAGAGCTGCAACAGAGAAGGACTACAAAAGGCTTATGATACCGGAAGGTGGCTCGGGAACTAAAGTCGGGATAGTCGTGGAGAATAGAGAAGTGAGCGTATCTCAATTCCAATCGCTAAAGGAAAGTCTTGCAGAGAATATATACTTGAGGGACATAATCTTCAGAAGAGATATAGGCATAGTGAACTTGAACCTTCCAAAAAATTTGAGAGAGTTTGAGAAGCTGGAGTATATAGAGCCTAAATCGGAAATACTCTTGGGGCCAAACGAGATAGGGGATTTTAAATACAATGAAAGACCGTATACCTTTACGCTTACCCTAAAGAGGGCACTAGACGAAGAGCTTGAAACCAAGGGGGACAGGCGCACAAACGGACTGCTGGTGCTGTCGGGAGCCGCAGTGCTTGACTGCCAGTTTTTTAAGTATGAAAACCAGCTTGGAACAGAATACCTTTTTGGAACAGTGGAGTGCGATGGGCTGTCCCAGATGCTCGCAGATGGCATGGCGGTCATAAGCGACGAGCGTGACGGGCTCAATATGAAAGATTTGTTTGTGCAGGCTTTTTCTGATTCAGTAAGCGAAATGGTCAGCAATGCAGTTAAGAGCGAACAGCTCAGGCTGAGCCATGTGGACAGGGCAAAGACTTCGCAGAAGACGGACAGCCTTATAGAATCAGTGCTCCAGAAGATGAACAGGATAGCTTTTGAGGAGCTTGGAATAAGGGTCTCAAACGGTGAAGATGAAGGCAGCAGAAGCCCCATAGAATTCACGGACTCGTTTTACTACAGAAAAGTGGGCAGGAAGTTCCATATATCTCTCTATGTAGACAGCTCTAAGCTGAGAAGAGGAGATGTGATTTCGTTTAAAACGGATATCCCGAAGACACTTGGAATAGTGCCAGCACTTGCCGAAATCAAAGTATCAGAACTGACTGAGGACGGAACGCTCGTATTCGAAGGGAGAGCGGAAGAGCCAGTCAGGGGGAGCATTGAGGCTACGGTGGGAAGCTACAGTGCAAATTGTGAAATAGTAGTTAGAGAAGAAGCTCCTCATAGGCTGGAGTCCGCTATAAAAAGAAAGCCAAGGCCCAAGTGGGATATGGAAGAATCCACGGCTGTTTTCAGGGGATACGAGCTTAGAAACCTCGGAAACGATATGGATAGGGCTGTCTACAGCAGAGAAGAGAGGACAATACTTATAAATACGGAAGCACCAACTGTAAGGCTTTACGTGGACGGCCAGGGCAAGTTTACAGACGGAGCGAGGCTGCTTCTAGCGGAGCTTCTGCTGGATGTAATTACAGACGAAATGGCCCATAGGTATATAGACAGAAGGGGACATAGCGGAAGAGAAGACTCCTACAGAAAGGCCAAGGCGGAGATGGTGCGAAAGTACGGAGTGGAGATACACTCGACACTGCTTGGGAAATAGCGTTCAAAACATAATACATTTAGATATATGAAGGAGATGAGACGATATGAGATATAGAATACTGCTGAAGGACAAAGTAGACGAAAAGCTGCTAAGGGAGATACAGCTTAAGCATAGCGAGGATGTAGAGGGGATAAGCGAACTGTACGACCGTCTGATTGAAGATGGAGGCTGTGACAGCGATACAGTCTCGAGGATATACTATGTGGCATACACATTGGCGCTAAGTAAGATAGAGATAATAATAGTAAAGCTGAATTAGTTTCAATATTTGGAGCTTTTTCATAAGCAAAATCAAGATAAAGTGTGAGTCACCTGAAACTTTTAGGTTAGAGGTGACTCACACTTTATTTTTCGAATGAAGCTATGTTAACTAATTTCATTAGTCGAAGTATATCTTCTGGTTCTATTTCCCTGTACTCATCATCAAAAAATATACCACATTCCATTTCTTTTAAGTCAGCATTTATAACCATAGGCATATCTTCTATTTCTTCTTCAGTCCAACCTTCTCCAAACTGACTATTAGCTATTTGTGCTTTTTGCCTTGGAGTGAAATCCACTCTCTCCCAATATGCGTCATTATCTTCCGCGTTTTGCTTGAATTCATATTCCTTTAGAAATTCTACTTTTAACATTTTATCAGCCCTTTCTTTTAAGTATTTTAATTATACACTATTATAGGAGTACACTACGCAAAGTCGAAAAATTATAATGTGAACTATATTTAGATAGAATGTTTTTAGTATGTATAATCTAAGAATTCTTCTTTACATAGGCTCTCAAAGCTTTTATTCCTAGAATAGATACATATACTCCGACTCCCAACAATGCAATATATATACCTCTCATTAACACTTGAGTTGTTGATGGCATGATACTTACTTCCATTAACTTTTCCTCCCTCTTTACTAAGACAATTTTTTATCTTTTTAGGCGTAGTACCCCTAGCTTCCACTATGGGGAGTATCAACTAGCGAGTGTTACCTTCTAAATCAATTACAATTTTTTCGCAATCTTTACAGTAGAAAGCCTCTACACTACTTGTTGTGAGTGAGTCTGTAAGTTTAATACCCTTTGAAAACATTTGTAGAAAGGGACCTTTGTCTTTTTCCTCGGGAATCCACTTTAAGGCACGTCTATCTTGGTGAATAAAGCCTAAATGCATTTCTTTACCACAATACGGACACCTTGATATGCTCTTCACTTAAAACAGCTCCTTCTTAATTAAAACAATATATATGATACTAAGAAAATAATAATAATTACTAAAAAAGTTATTGGAATTAATAAATGTATTTTCTTTGCTGTCTCTTTATAAACGTTCCACTCATCTATAACCTGATTTAAAAGTATTATGCTAAGTAAAACAGTGAAAATACCATGCGATATCTCAACTTTACTAAGAAAAAGCATTAAATATATGAGTGTAATTATACCTACTATTATGTGTCTTAACTTCGTCATGTGATTGTCTCCTATAACAACTAAGAATTATTTTTAATATAAAGCTTTTCATAAAAATGTAGATTAGTGCAGGCATTATAGCGATCCATCCAAACGAATCCCCAATATTTACTTCAAACATCAATAACCCTCCCCTCGTAATATAGTAAGATTATTTTTTTGAATCAGACTTGCTTCTAGACAAACTTATTCCGTAAATAATTATTGAGATGCTTATTATCAAAGCTATAGACATAGGTGCTTCAGTGGCATAGTCAAGTGGATAAAGATTAGCCGATCCAGTATTGAATTCTAAACTTTGTATGAATTTTAAAGCATATAGCTCTAGTGATAGACAGATACCTCCAAAGATAATAGCGAAACTTCCAATTGCTGATTTTGTCATAAGATTTCCTCCCTTGTGATGTAATATAGTTAGGAGAAAACCGTTGCGTGGCCCGATATGTTTTGGAGGGGACTTATCGGCAAAGGCACTCCTGAGAAGCTGTAGAGTAAACTATATAGCTTGTGGTGCTGTCAACCACCGCTATGTAGCCACCGTTTGAGGTAGGAGGCAACCTTCAGGTTGCCGTTCTGACTACGTGTAGGTGAGTTGCAAGCCCTGTTGCTTGTCTCGGGGGTAGTTGACCAGTCATAAATACTCCTCCTTTTAGTCCGAGAAATCTTTAAAAAGCGCTTTCAGCTCGGTCACGTCATAGTAAGAGCCGTCGCAGATAAACTTTTCTATCTCGATTTCTCCATTTTCCATAAACTCTATCTCCCAGCGCTGCCCTGGAACTGCCACCTCGACCATGATACTTTCAGGTCTTGTTTTGCTTAGCCGGTAGAATATCTTTCTTTCTTCCAATTCGTTCAAAAAGCTATTTATGTCTTTAAATCTATCTATATTCAAAAGCATATCCCCCTATGAAAGCAAAATGACTGCTATCCCAAATATGGCAGTAGGTATGCTTCCTAATTTGATTAATCGGTATCCTTTTTGAAATTTCGCTTCGGTTTCTTTCTGTACTGCTTTTCCTACCCTAAGTTCACTGGCTGCTTTTTTCATTGTAATAGCTCCTGAGAGCATGATTCCGAAAGAACAGAATGACGCTACCGCAGAACATATTCTTATAAGCTCTTTTAAGTCCATAGACACCTCTCTTTTAAGTACATATGTATTAGCTACCTATACTATAACTGATTTTCCATACAAAACCAATAACTTGGGGAGAAATGTGAGAGTGTCTCTGAATGTATATGAAAAGTTAGTCGGAAGCTTAAAAGGAGCACACTCTATAAGAGTCAATATTCAGCATAGACTAGTATAAGAGGTGATAACACAGTAAAAATATTGAGTATATGGATACATTATGAGTAGACTGTAAGGAGGAGTCTGTCCGCAAAACCGACAAATTATATGCTAAGATATATTTTGACAATAAGTGAGAAAAACTAAGCCCAAGAAACGTTCCATCTATTGGGAGGTGTCAAGCTTCTCGGGCTTAGCTCGCAATATATTAAATCACCGAGCTAAAATACTAACTGTTTTATTATCGAAGCAATTAGTGTGGTAAAGAATATAGTTATAAATATTGTACGAGTATCTTTTAGCTTTTCTAATTCAGCTTTTTTAAAAATATTTGTTTTTGAGAAAATCATTGATACCACTATGCTTGTACAATAAGCCCAGCCTAAATTTATTAGTATATTTGTACTATTCATAAATTAATCTCCTTTTGTAATTTCTAGTAAGTCTATATAGGGAATATAATACGACTAATTTCTTAATAAGCCTTTCTTTTCGAGAAACTTTCTTATAATTATAGACAGGAGTACTACACCTGCTGAAAAAAACATAATTTTCACACTATTACTTTCGATGGAAGAAGAGTTTCTAATGGAAATATGACTGCTAACTAGCGAAACAATAAATCCTATCCATTCGATTACATTAAAAAACTTTTTACTTAAAAAAGATGGCAACTTAGGCATATAGTTTCCTCTCCTCGCTTTTTCAACGAATTACATAATATAGTAAATGTACATATCTAATTTAGTCAAATGGGCATAAAAAATATACTTACTAAGATTATAAGAATAGATATAACTAGAGATATTGTCTTTCCTAGGGTTGCCCCTAAATTGTTTTTATATTTATAGCCTAGGGAAATAGACGTTATAAAAAATATTAAAGAATAAAAAACAGTATAGTGTATTCCTGTATCGCCATTTGACCAAGACTGTAAACCTATGAAATTTAATATATCGTCCCCATAAGCACCCTTATTTTTGAAAGAAAAAGAAAATAATATTCCAATAATACATAGCAACAAAGAAAGTGAGCCTGGTCCTACCTTTTTATTTGTGTAGCTCAAAATAACACCCCTTATAAGATAAATATATAGATCAGCATATAGACAATCCAAGCAATTAAACTTAATGTTAAAGCGACACTCCAAAGTAAATAGACAATTGATGAATCTTCGTTATCGATAGTCTTGTCTAAGTATTCTCTCGTTCTCCGTAAAGATATAACTCCAAAAATATTTGCGACTAAAACATATATAAATACTGGACCTCCATCTGTAATCAGAGATGTCTGAGATACTGTAAATACTATTAATTCAAGCGTAGTCGCAATATTTGAGTACAGCAATTTTCTAGAACGAATTCCCCTGTTCTTTATTAAAGCATTTACTGTGTAAACAACTTGTATTATTGGAATTATTATAAATATGTATAAAAATAATAGAGTCAACGGGAGTCACCTCCTGCCTACGCACATTTTTAAAAACTATCGATTGCTTATAACTAGATATAGGTAGTATACTAGCCAATAAATTAGACCCGTTACGATAGATATACTCCATATTAAATAGAGCTTGGATATATCTCTTTTTTCCTTCGAATTACGTAAATTAAGATAACCGTAAATTTGTAGTGGCAAAGCTGTGATTCCAAATATATTTGATAAAAACATATAAATCAACGGTCCAGTATCTGGAAGCTCGCTTATGAATAGCATGAGAAGGCAAATAAGTTCGAAGACTATAGCTATATAGCTAAAAACTACTAATCTAGGAGCAATACCTTTTGCTTTATTTAGAGTCATTCCGATTAAAACAGTATGAAGAATCGGAAGAAGTACAGTCAATATTAATAATATAAGATAAATCAAAGAAATAGCCCCTCTCTAAAGGTTATTACATAATCTATAACAAATTTGAACTATCCATATTATACCCAATTTCCAGTAAAAAACTAAATATCCCGATAGATAGACAGTACAAGGGATTTTTGCAGACTACTAATGATAACGTTCCTTTTATGCGATAAGAAAGATAAAAGTTGCAACTTTGGATTGAACTTTTGTACAAAAACTGATACGTTTATAATAAATGAGAAAAACTAAGCCATAGAAGCGTCCGTTAGATAGAACGTTTCTATGACTTAGTTCGTAATATGTTAAAGATATAAACTTTATATTATATTCATTCCAACTAAAATTCCCAAAACAAAAGAGAGTAGCCAAATAAGCCAAACCACTAAGCTAAACTTATGAAAGTTTTTCTTTGCTTGTTCATCACCTTTTAAATATACCCAAAGCGCCCATAGTAGATGTATTAGCATAAGTGCTACTGCAATCCCTCCTGTTATTTGGTGAATACCTAACCTGCTTCCTGCACCATCTTCCGCTATCTTTCCCATCAGTAATGTTCCGGTAGTATCTAATATGAGCCCTATTAAAAAGCTAGTTAAGTGCTTTACCTTTATAGTTCCCGATAACTTCTCGCCCCATGCACCAAAAGTATAAAATATTAGTGCAAAAATCATCGAGATACTTGCTATTGTTAGTGTGCTATCCATATCACGCCCTCATTCCATTTTCTTATATTTACTAGAATATATTACTATTTAAATCGCTTTTGGTCAAAGGTAGTATCTATACAGGGGACTCTGGTTAGAACTAACAAAAAATTTCATGTTGGAAATAGGGAGCTTGGGTAAAGTGCACTTTATGGTTTGTGAACTTTAAGTAGACAGCTATTTTAATTCATCCTCTTCTACTTCACTTAAAGAACGGCCATTTAACTTCCATACCTTTTGACCATTCGCACTACCTCCCACTATTGCAACCGCAGCATAGCTAGGACTATCAAAAGCTGCATCTTCATTAAAAACGTAAAGTCCTAGGCCATTTTCAGATATAATAGATGACTCTAAAAGTTTTCTGCGTAATTTTTTGATATGAGGTCTAGCTGAGGGCCTATCTTCTATAACAGCAGTAGAGCCTTTTAAGACTACATATTTATCATCTATAATAGACATTCTGGCATAAGCTTTTTTATTCGTTAGCTCAAAAATCGGCTCCTTTTCAATTATAGATGTGCCGGTATTAGTGCGAGGTTCTAGTATATCTATGTTAAGAGAAGACAAGATAAGATTAATACCGCTCATAAACTGTTGAACTTCAGCAATATCGACTTCGGAAGTATTGGGCTTAGATGGACACTGATTGTTGTCTAGTATAACTCTATTTGCAGACTTAGCTAATCCATATATTTCAGCTTCTAAAAACTGAATTTGTGTCTTAGTTAAATAGCTATCTTTTGAGGTGAATACTATAGCTTCTGTCCAGAAGTCTTTATTATTAGAGTGGCTTTTTAGTCTAGGTAATACAGGATCTCCTTCTCCAATGTACAATATTGTTTCTTCAGAATGATCAACGTCAGGACCGGTTAGCATATAGACTCCTGGTTTATTCGCACTTTCTCTTTCAGAAAATTCTTTTAATTTGGTTCTTGGAAAAATAGTTGCATATATAGCGATATGTTAAGCTAGAAAATGTCGCAGTCACTAGCAATAAATGTTGGCAAACGTGATATGATTAAAATAAGAAAATGGAGAGTGATCACGATGACAACAAAGAGAAGAAGACTGACTGCGAAAACC
>NZ_MKIE01000010.1 GCF_001855385.1 Andreesenia angusta
GGGTAGAGATATCCTGATTCTTGAAAGAAGATCGGCTATCAAGAAAGCCACTTATGAAAAAAGAAGACTATATAATGTCGGATAATTAAGCATAAAATTTGCGACATTTATTGACTAACTGAACGATCCATCATGACTCTTCTTAGGACTTTGAATAGCCTTGAAAAGAAGAGTATTAAAGAGAATTATTAAGATTAGATAGGGGGGGATGAGAAACTAAGGCATTTTGCCCTCTTTTTTCATCCTCCTGATTTTGTCCACAAGCCCCCAGTAGCTTCGGCCAAGAGCGTAGGCTATTTCCTTGTCTGTGCAGCCAGATTGCTTCATCGAGATTATAAGCTCTTCATCTTCAGCTGAGTAGGTTTTATCAATAGGGCTGAGAGAAGACTTTGTGATGGATTTGTCTGGGTGCGAGCGCTTAAGGTCTAAAAGCTTAGCCTCTAGTCTGGCTTCTAGGGTTACTTTGTATTTCATGCAGTCGACTTCGTTTACATACGGCTTGACTATTTCTATAAATTTCACGACTTCGCGGGCTTTATTTAGTTCCAAAAGATAGTTTTTTCCGTCAGGATGTTTTTTTAGCTTGAAATCTACTTTGAAGACTTTTTCTATATGGTCAGCTAATAGCTGGTTTTCGTGCTTTGAAAAGCAGAGAGTATATATAGATATCCTGGGGAAAGTGTATATGCTGCTCTTTTTTCTAGAGGTATCCATAACTAGAGTACCATCATCCATATAGAGGCAAGCGAGGCCTACTGGATGGTCTAGAAGGGAGATGTTTTCATCTGTAAGGGTTTTAACTCCATCTACATAGAAAAGATTGTATAGATCTGTAAACTCTTCTCTTGAAGGTGAGTAGACATTTCCATACTTTCCTCTGTCGCTAAATTGAAACCCAAGATTTTTAAGCATTTTGGCTTTCCACTTCCTGTAGCCGTCTTGCTTTTCACATCCATGCTCTCGATATCTTGCGTTTATACTTCGTCCATGTATGGACAGACAGCCGTCGCCTAGCAAGCTTCCAACTAATATGTTTCTCTCGATCTGATTCATATAAAAAACCTCCAAACATATGTTCTGTAATTATTATAACATAAATAGGTGTTAAGTATGTTAATGATATGATTTGGAATGCACACAATTGATTTATATAGAGATTGGAGGATAATTGGAAGTTAGATTCAATGAGTGATATAATACTGTATAGTTTAATTTTTAGGAGGATTCGATATGGGAATAGGAGGACATTCAATTTGCAAGCGATGTGAAAGATTTTTCAAGCAAAACGGACGGGATTTTTGCGACAGATGCCACGGCGTTATGGATGGCGAAGGCAAGTACATAAGAGATTATATAGAGCATAATCCTGGAGCCTCGATTATGGATATGTCGCTGGACTTGAATATATCCATGAAAAACATAAATCTTTTTTTGGAGAACCAGGGGTCGTTTCTGACTATTGTGGGAGAGGAAAAAGAGTTGGCTGAAGAGCTTAAGTCGCCTGTAAACAGCGAAAAAAGCTATAAGTCTGTGGGTATGTACATGACTAGGAGAAGGCGGAGGTAGAAAATGGAACTGACAAAAGAAATCTTAAAAGGTGAGAGTAAAGTTCTAGAGTTTAAAGAAAATATGCCAAATAATGAGTCTATAGCTAAAACTATTATTGCATTCTCTAATACTAGTGGTGGAAAACTCTTGATAGGTGTAAGTGATAAGAGGGAGATTATCGGGATTGATAAGAATTTAGATATATTTGATATTCAAGATAAAGTAGCCTCGATAATATACGATAATTGCTATCCAACTATTATCCCGGAGATATATACATCAAATATTGATGGGAAAATAATAATGGTTATAGAGGTGTTTAGGGGAAACTTGATCCCATATTTTATGAAGAAATATGGGGAAAACGAAGGAGTTTACATAAGAGTCGGAGCAACGAATAGAAAGGCGAGCTTTGAAAATATATTAGACTTAGAAAGACAGAGTAGAAGAATAAGTTTTGATGAGGAAATAAACTATGATGAAGATTTTGGCGATATGGACATAACCCCGGTTGAAAAGAGATTTAGAGATATGGGGAAGACTTTGGATTTAGAAAAGTTAAAGAACTTAAAATTAATTAAAGTAGAGAATGGCAGAGTTTATGCTACAAATGGGCTATCGATAATATTAGGGACGTTTGAGAACTGTATGGTAAAATGCAGTAGGTTTAAGGGAACTAGCATGGATGTATTTTTAGACAAAAAAGAATATATCGGAGACTTGTTTTCTCAAATTGATAAAATCGAGGGATTTATAAAGAGTCATATTAAGCTGAAATCTGAGATTAAAGGGCTTCAAAGAAAGGATATACTTGAAATACCAATTGAAGCTATAAGAGAGGCAATAGTGAATGCTATTGTACATAGAGACTATGCTAATAAGGGTAGGGATGTAAAAGTTGGAATATATGATGATATTTTAAATATAGTTTCTCCAGGAGGATTCCCGAGTACAATAACAGAGGAAGATATAATTAGTGGAAGATCTGAGGTCAGAAATAAAGTTATTGCTAGGGTTTTTAAGGAGTTAAACTATATAGAGCAGTGGGGAAGTGGTATAAATAGGATAAAATCTTCGTGTATAAAGCATGGCTTAAAGGAACCTTTAATTAAGGAGACTGGAGATTTTGTGAGCGTAGAAATATATAGAGAGCTGCCGGGAAGTGCCGATAAAGTGCCGGGAAGTGCCGATAAAGTGCCGGGAAGTGCCGATAAAAATATAGACTTATCAGATCAAGAAGTAAAAGTTTTAAATTATTTGAAAGATAATGCCAAAGTTACGACAAGTCAGACTATGAAACTGTGTAGTGTAAAGGAAAGAAGAGCTAGGATTATATTAAAAGGTATGGTTGAAAAGAGATTACTAAGAGTGGTCGGCAAAGGAAGGGCGACATGTTATACTGTAAATAATTTGGATGGACAAAAATAAAATATATACTGAGTATAAGATGCGGATTAACTACAGTAAGAAGTGGATAAATTGCTAGGTAGTGTATCTAATCTGCCTTAGTCGGTCTGCTAAGTTGAAAGCCATGGTAAATACGGCTGAGGTTTTGGATTGGATATCTAGGATATGTTATAATATAGATATACTGGACGTTGTGTTTCTGAAAGAGGTGGAAGGTATGGATAAGCAGATATTGGAATTATTGCAAAAGATGGATAGTAGGCTAGAAGAACATAGTCAGATACTAAGGGCATTGGATGAAAGAACGGAGCTCATATCAGCGGAAGTAGAGAATTTAAAACATGAAGTGGCTGAAACAAAAGGCGAAGTGAAGTCATTGAGGAAAGATTTAAACGCAGTGGAGCTTATAACTGCAAACAATTGGTCGGATATTGTAAGATTGAAAGCACTAAAATAGAAAGGTGGTGAAAATATGGATATAGCAGCGTTGTCAATGGGACTCAGTCAGATGAAGCTTGCAAACGAAGTTGGCGCTTCTGTAATGAAGTTGGCTATGGATACGGCAAAAGATCAGTCGGCTGAACTTACGAAGATGATGGAAATGTCGGTAAATCCACATATAGGCGGAAGCATAGACATAAAGCTCTAGAGGAAACTCTGGGGCTTTTTTCAAAGGAAAGTAGGTGAAATTTATGGATAAAAGCGATGTTCGCTGGATTCAACGCTTCAGCAACTACCAAAAAGCGCTAAGACAGCTTCAAAGTGCAATGGAGCTAAAGAAGGAAAGAAGTCTTTCGAACTTGGAAAAGCAAGGTGTTATACAGGCATTTGAATATGTTCACGAGCTGGGCTGGAAGACGCTGAAGGACTTTTTGGAGAGTAGAGGAAATACGGATATATATGGCTCCAGGGACGCTGCAAGAGCTGCTTTTTCACTTGGAATAGTGGAGGATGGAGAAGCTTGGATGCAGATGATAAAGAGTTGGAATCTCACAAGCCATACATACGACGAAAGCACTGCGGATGAAATTCTCTCCATGATATCGGATATATACTTCAAAGCTTTTATGGAGCTTGAAGATAAGCTTGAAGAGCTTAAACACGAGGAGCGCGTGCTATGAAGTATGGGTTGTCAGACAGAGTCTTAGAACAAATACTATCCGTACTTCGTAGATATGACAAAGTAGAAAAAGCGGTGATTTACGGGTCGAGAGCCAAAGGAAACTACAGACCAGGGTCTGATATAGATATTACGTTATTTGGAAAGGGCTTGACGATTCTAGACCTGCACAATCTAGAGATAATGCTCGACGAACTGTATTTGCCATATAGCTTTGACTTGTCTATATTTGAAAAGCTTCAGAACGAGGACTTGATTGACCATATAAACAGAGTCGGCAAGGTTATCTTCGATAGAGAAAAGCGAGTTTAAATTAGGTTAATCGTAAATTAGTTAATCATGATTAAGTTAATCGTGATTAACTAATTTTTAAACTTTTAGGTCAAAAGTACTAAAAACTTCCCCCACACCTGCCGATTAAAAGAGTAGATATATTTTGAACGGGGGATTGTGATGAGCTACAGTATATGCAAGAAATGCGAGAGGTTCTTCCCGAAAAACGGAAAGAACTACTGCGACAAATGCTATGACGGCATGAAGTCAGATGGAGATAAGATAAAGGAGTACCTAGAGTTACATCCCCAGGCCTCTATAATGGAGCTTGTGACAGAGCTCAAGGTATCTATGAAGAATATAAACCTGTTTTTGGCGGAAGGCGGGGCTGTAATTTCCACCCAGAAGACTCCAGACCAGTGGTTGAGCCCTAGACAGCAGGAGATGAAGGAAGAGGAAGAGCGGGAGCAAAAACTGTCCAGAAGAAGCTCGGGACGTTCCAGCATGAGAAGCACCAGAAGATCGTGGAGATAATTAAAGATAAGCAACTTGTATGTCGATATAATGGTTAACAGAAAAACATATGGAGGGGATTATTTTGAAAATACAGGGAGCAGGAAACCAATACAGAAACGACCAGGTGGAAATGAAGAAAAAGCTTGAAGAGCAGAAGCAGGCGAAAGGCTTGAATGGGGAAAAAGCTGAGAAATCGCAAGAGGTACTGGTTAAGGATAAGTTTGAAAAATCTGAAGCAGTAGCGGATGTGACTTACAAGAAACCTGAGTACAAGCCGGATGAAAACACAATAGCCAGAATAAAGGCAGAGACGGAGCAGATACACAGTAGCTTAAGAGAGATGGTAAAGCAGCTTCTAGAGCGCCAGGGGCTTACTTTCAAGGATATTGAAACGGCAGAGGCAAACGGAGAAGAGCTTAAGATAGAGATAGACGACGAGACTAGAGTCAAAGCCCAAGAGATGATAGACGAAGGTGGAGCGCTTAGCATAGAGAGCGTGAGCGACAGGCTTGTGGACTTTGCAAAGGCCATATCAGGCGGAGACAAGTCTAAGATAGGCTTGCTTAGAGACGCTATAAACGAAGGCTTCAAGCAGGCGGAAGAGATTTTCGGAGGAACGCTTCCTGAGATTTCACACAAGACGCTTGCAAGGACTATGGAGAAGCTAGATGCTTGGGAGAACGAGCAGGCTGAAGCATAGCTAGCATAAACTCTATTGACGTTTAAACCTCGTTGCGATAATATTGTTTAGAGTAGAAAACAAGATTGCGAGGAACGTGTAAATATATGAAGATCTATATTTTAGATAGAGAGTATGAATTTGAAAACGAAGAGCAGGAGCTAGACGATATACTGAAGACTATATACAGCGAATCCAACAAGAGCGGCAGGCACCTGGCCTATGCTGTCATAGATGGAAGAGATGTATACACAGACTTCAGAGAGTATATAGAGAAGCGGATAGATTCAATAAAGAGCATAAAAGTTGTGACAATGACTTTTCGGGAAATGATCAGGAACAGCATAATCAGCATAAGAGACTATATAGAAGAGGAGAAGGGTAATATTCTCTTTATAGCCAGGCAGTTTGAAGAGGGACCGGATGAAGATGTGATAAAGGACCTTGATGAACTGCTGGAGGGAATGGGCTGGATAATAGAGTATTTCCAGAGAGTGGATTCAACTCAGAACTTGGCCCATGTCATACCGGACTACTATATATGGAACGAGTATGCGCTGGATGTCTACAGACTCGGACAGGTGATAAACGACCTTGAGGAAGTGGTAATGAACGACGACGAAAAAGAGATTGGAGCCAAGATAGTGGACATACTGCCTGTGTTTGAAGATATGCAGGAAAAGCTAGACAGGCTTTATGCAGCTGGAGAATAAGCAAGGGGTGATTAGATGGAAAAACTTAAAAAAGATGAAGTTTGGTACTGTGTTCCATGTGGATATACTACAAAAGAGGAACAGCCACCGATGACTTGTCCGATATGCTATGCATCTTCAGATCAGTTTGTGATAAAGCATCAAGACGAGATAACAGGATATTAAGAGTATGGAGATTTCCATGCTCTTATTTTTTTTGTGCGATTGGGGTATAATGAAAAAAACGATACATAAGGAGATTCAAGATGAAAATAAAGAGAAATTTAAGCATGCTTACAGACTTTTACGAGCTCACCATGGGCAACGGATATTTGAAGAGTGGAATGGCGGACACAGTGGCTTATTTCGACATGTTTTTCAGGAAAATTCCGGACGCTGGAGGCTTTGTGATAAATGCAGGGCTTGAGCAGCTTGTGGAGTACTTTCAAAATCTTTGTTTTGAAGACGAAGACATAGAGTTCTTGAGGTCCAAGGGGATTTTCTCGGAGGAGTTTCTGGACTATCTTAAAAACTTCAAGTTCTCATGCGACGTATGGGCTATACCTGAGGGCACACCTGTATTTCCTCACGAGCCACTGCTTACGATAAGGGGACCTATAATACAGTGCCAGCTTGTGGAGACGATGGTGCTTTTGACTATAAATCACCAGAGCCTTATAGCTACAAAGTCGAACAGGGTTGTAAGGGCAGCGAACGGCCGTGGCGTTATGGAGTTTGGATCTAGAAGGGCGCAGGGCTATGATGGGGCACTTCTTGGGGCCAGAGCTGCCTATATAGGTGGATGCATCGGAACAGCATGTACACTTGCAGAAAAGGAGTACGGGGTGCCTGCTCTTGGAACTATGGCGCACAGCTGGGTGCAGAGTTTTGACACGGAGTACGAGGCCTTCAAGGCTTATGCAGAGACATATCCAGACGGTACGCTTCTACTTGTGGATACATACAACACGCTGAAATCGGGAGTTCCAAACGCCATAAAGATACACAACGAGGTTTTGAAGCCTATGGGGAAGAGCTTGTCTGGAATAAGGATAGACTCTGGGGACCTTGCATATCTCTCAAAGGAGGCCAGAAAGATGCTGGACTCTGCCGGGCTTTTCGACTGCAAGATAGTGGCTTCGAGCTCGCTTGACGAATACCTCATAAGGGACATAATAAGTCAAGGGGCGGAGGTGGATCTTTTCGGGGTGGGAGAAAACCTTATAACTTCCAAGTCATCCCCTGTATTTGGAGGGGTATACAAGATAGTGGCTGTTGAAAAAGAGGGCGAGATAGTGCCTAGAATAAAGCTGAGCGACAACCCGGAAAAGGTGACTACACCTGGATACAAGAGGGTTTACAGGTTCTACGATACAAATTCGGACAAGGCAAGGGGAGACCTTCTTACAATGCCAAATGAGACTATAGATACAAGTAGGGAGTATGTGCTTTTCGACCCTGTTCACACTTGGAAAAAGACTGTGCTTAAGGACTACTACGTGAAAGAACTTCAGGTTCAGGTTTTCAAGGACGGAGAGCTTGTGTACAAGCTGCCGACGCTTCCAGAGATAAAGGAGTACTCTGAAAGGGAAGTTTCAAAGCTCTGGGATGAGATGATGAGATTCGAGTTTCCGCAGAAATACCATGTGGACCTTTCCGAGCAACTTTGGGAACTCAAGATGAATATGCTTCAAAAATAGTTTTTGGGCTATAGAAATACTGGAAAAAAGCCGATAGATATGGCATAAGATATGCGGAGAGGGGAGATAATTTTGAAAGTCAGAGATATTATGAGTTCGCCGGCTATTACGGTGACTTTAGAGGATGCGGCCAAGTATGCGCTTGACCTTATGAAGGAAAAAGACGTGAATGGAACGCCTGTGGTGGATTCAAACGGAAAGCTTGAGGGGATGGTTGTAAAGGCTGACATATACAGGTTTCTTATAGAGCCCGGGCATATAGGCGACTGCCCTATAGACTGGGTTATGAGCAACGATGTAGTGAGCATAGCTCCAGATGAAACTGTCTACTCAGCCAACAGAAAGCTGAGAGACAAGAAGGTGACTTCTGTTCCTGTGGTTGAAGATGGAGTTGTTGTCGGAGTGGTTTCGTTCGAGGATCTACTGGATTATTACTTAGATAGAGAGTGCTAGAATTTAACTTAGGGAGAGTGAGGATGATGAACATAGCTGGTGGAGTGTCTTCAAGTCTTGATACGCCTGGAATAAGACCGATGGAGGCAAAAGAAAGGCCGTTGACTACTCAGGTTGAACAGAGTAAGAGCAGCCAAGAGAGCGAGAATAATCCGAAAGAGGAAAAAGTTGACTTAGAAAGTCTTCAGAGTCTTTTAGGCGGTGTCAACGATAAACTTGAGCCTTATGACACCCAAGTTCAGTTCTCCGTACATGAAAAGACAAAGCAGGTTATGATAAAGGTTGTAAATACAGCTACAAATGAGACTGTCAGGGAGATTCCTTCGGAAAAGCTTATGGATATAATGGCGAACTTGTTAGAAGTAGCAGGTATTTTAGTGGATGTTAAAGCGTAAAGGAGTTGATATATTATGGTAACTAGAATAAGCGGACTTGCGTCCGGTATGGATATAGATTCAATGGTAAAGCAGATGCTAAGTGTAGACAGAATAAAGGTAGACAAGGTTTCACAGAGCAAGCAAAAACTTGAATGGAAGCAGCAGCTTTACAATGATTTGAACAAAGAGATGGCTAATTTTCTTATAAACGCTAGAAAGAATTTGGGGCTTTCGAAAAATACTTCTACAGGAATTACTATAAATACTGGCCTGTCGAGTATAGGCTGGCATAAAACAGCTACAAGCTCGGATGACACGAAAGTCACGGCAACTGTTTTGGGGACAAACTCTTTCTCGGGGACGCATAGCTTGGAAGTTAAGAGCCTTGCTGAGGGAGTTACAGCTACAAGTACAGGTGCTATAGGAAATATAGATAAGAATGCAGCGACAGAGGGCTTGGGTTACTCTGGGACCTTTAAAATAAACGGGAAAGAAGTTACTGTAGAGACAAAAGATACGCTTTCTACGTTGGCCAAAAAGATAAACTCATCTGGTGCTGGAGTAAAGGCCAGCTATGACTCAACTCTGGATAGATTTTTTTTGCAGACGGATGCAGTTGGAGCTAGTGCAGAGCTGAAGATCGAAAGTGATAGCTCTGGTATAATAGCAGACCTTAAACTTGGAGTACAGTCAACTGATCAGACTTCTGTGACTCTGGATGCAAGCAAAGTGTACTCTACAGAAGGAAAAATAAGTGCTACAGGGACAGTAACGAGTGGAGCTATTAGGGGCAGTCAGTCTTATGGTCCAGGATATTCAGGTGAAATAAAAATAGGTGGAGCATCAGTCATACTCGCTAAGAGCGACAGTATGGCAGAGATAGTGCAAAAGATAAACAATGCTGGAGCGAATGTTAAAGCAAGTTATGACTATTCGACAGGGAATTTTTCACTTGAGAACACTAGTGGAGTTGATGTAGATATTGAAGGAAGCACTGCTTATGGAAGTTTTCTTTCTACAATGGGTGGGGTAGATGGAAAGCTGACTATTGGTGCTGCTACTACTAAAACAGAGAGTATATTAAACCCTACGGGATTAGGGTACTCAGGCACAATAAATATAGGTGGTAAAGATATTGTATTGAAAGAGCAGTACAATATGGAGGACATAGTGGACTTGATAAATGTGGAGTCAGGAACTACAAAAGTGACAGCTAGCTATGATTATGTTACTGGGAAGCTATCTTTTAATAACAGCAGTGGGGGGGATATAAGTATCTCTGGAGATGTTCCGAGTGGAGGAGATATTTCTCTTAAGAATATTTTAGGTATAGATTTAGTAGACGCTTTACCAGATAATATAGCTAACGGGACGACTGTCTATAGTGCTACAACTAATCCAGCGGGACTGGGTCATTCAGGAGAGATACAGATAAATGGTAAATTGCCTAAAATTACGATAGAATCGACAGATAGTTTGGATGATATTATTGGCAAAATAAATGGAGTTGATGGAATAACAGCTAACGTAACTGCAGGTGTGGTTTCCATTACCACAGATACAAACGGAATTGGACTGAATTTTACTGGCACCAATATCGGAGGAGCTGCTTTTATAAACTCGCTAGGACTCACTGTGGAAAGCGCATCCGTAGCTGGTACACTATCTGCAAATGGTAGCACTTACACTGGAGTTGACGGACAAGTCGAATACAACGGAATAGCTACCTCTGTAACAAGCAATAACTTCACATTCAACGGAGTAAACTTCACAGCAAAGGACGTAACCGAAGCAGGCAAGCCTGTAACTGTAACAGTAGCTACAGACACTCAAGTCGCTATGGACAAGATAAAGGACTTTGTGGAAGAGTACAATAAGATAGTTGAGAAGATGGGAAGTGTCATAGGAGAGAAGGCAAACAGAAACTACCAGCCACTTACTGAGGAACAAAAAGAAGTAATGACTGAAAAAGAAGTTGAGCTTTGGGAAGAGAGAGCCAAGAAAGGGCTTTTAAGCAGGGATGAAACTATAAACAGGACTCTTTCTAGCCTAAGAGGAAGTTTATATGACAAGCTTAAGAATGCGACTGGAACTTTCAGTCATATTTCAGAGATGGGTATAACTACGGAAAAATACACTTCGGGTTCGGTTGGTGGAAAACTTGCCATAGATGAAGAAAAACTTAGAGCAGCACTTAATTCAGATGCAGATTCTGTGCTTGAGATGCTTTTCAAAGATGGGGAAGCTTCTGATGTGACTTCATCAGGGACTACAAAAGAGGACCCTAGAGGGATATTTACAAGAATAAGCGACAACCTTATAGATGGAATGAAGAACATCATAGATAGATCTGGAACAGGTGATTCAGCTGACCTTTTCAGAAACGTAAAGTCCAATATGCTTATAGATTTTATAACTGGAAACAATATGTCGAAGCAGGGATCTATATCTATGCTGGACAAGGATATGCTGGATATGAGCAAGCAGATTGATAGCTTAAACACTTGGCTATTTAACAGGGAAAACGCCTACTATGCCAGATTTACTGCTATGGAAAAGGCGATGCAACAGGCTTCTGCTCAGAGTGGATGGCTTATGCAACAGACCGGAGGAAACTAAAAAAGTTTTGATTGAAAGGATGAATTTATAGATGGCAATAAACAATCCATATCAGCAGTACAAACAGAACTCCATAAACACAGCTACACCTGCGGAGCTTACTCTTATGCTCTACAATGGAGCTATAAAGTTCTCGCTTATGGCGAAGATGGCTATGGAGGAAAAGAACATTGAAAAGACAAATGAGGCCATACTCAGAGCTCAAGCTATAGTGCAGGAGCTCAACATGACACTCAATATGGACTATGAGATTTCGAAGGAATTTAGGGCGCTCTACACTTTTGTGCTTGAAAAACTATTGGATGCTAATATACAGAAAAAGACTTCAATAATAGACGACGAAGTTATGCCTATACTAGAGGGCATGAGGGACAACTGGAAGCTGGCTATAGAAGAGGCCAAAAAACCGGCCGGGGTCCAGAATGTAGGTAGTGCAAATGCCGGAGTCTAGAGCGCTAGAGCTGCTTGGTGAGAAGTACAAGCACCTTGAGGAGCTGAAGCGGCTTACCGAGCAGGAGCGAGAGCTTGCAGCAAGTGAAAGCGACGAGGATATATTTAAAATAGAGGCTGTTCTTAATCAGAAGAGCCTCTATATCTCTAAGATAGACGATATAGACGATGAGTACAGAGCGCTTGTACCTAGAAAGACAGACGAGATAAAGATGAAGGAAGCGGAGATAAAGTCGATACTTCAGGAGATTCTCTATATAGACCGCGAGAAGACTAGCATAATGGAGCGGAAATTCGTAGAGCTAAAGGGCAGCCTTAAAGGCGTGCGCCAGAATATCCGTGCCAACAAGGCCTACGGATACGAGGAAATCGGCACTATGTTTATAAATGAAAAGAAGTAGCATTTAAATACTTATTAAAAATATGTTTCTAGTGCGTATGGGCTGGGTATCATTCTACTAAGAAAAGTTATTAAGACTTTGAATAAAAAATAGAGATCAGAGAGAGAACTGAAGGGAGTTGTTTTTTATGTTAAATACAATCACAGGTAGAAATATCGAAATAACAGACGCGCTAAGGGACACAATAGACAAGAAGATGTCGAGGCTTGATAAGTATTTCCAAAAGGAGATGGATGCTACAGTAACACTTAATGTAGAGAAGCTTAGACAAATTGTGGAGGTTACAATTCCTTTCTCAGGAAGCATAGTTAGAGCAGAAGAGACAAGTGAGGATATGTACGCATCTATAGACAAGGCTATAGACGTGCTTGAAAGACAGATCAGAAAGCATAAAGAGAAGCTTAAGAACAAGAAGCACACTGACGAGACTATAAGGTTTGAAAATATAACATCTCTTCCGGCAGACGATGTAGAAGAAGAGGGGAAAGTTGTAAAGGTGAAGAAATTCCCTATAAAGCCTATGGATGAAGAAGAAGCTATACTTCAGATGGAGCTTTTAGGACACGCATTCTTCGTATTCCAAAACGGAGAGACTGGAGATACAAACGTAGTTTACAAGAGAAAAGACGGACACTACGGACTAATAGAACCACAAAACTAGAAAATGTAAGGCGACCTAAACGGGTCGCTTTTTTTACGTCTCTATTCTATGGAACTGTTCGTTTGGAGCACATGACTTTGTCTAAGAGTCAAGGTAAGTGCCTAAAGCAAGAGTCTTTTTAGGTTGTGAAAGAGGCTCTATAGTGATAAAATGATAGGATAACAGTGAAAAATCAGAACTCAGGGGTGACAGGATTGAAATTTTTAATAGAAAAGGTATTTGGAAGTTACAGCCAAAGAGAGATAAAGAAGATAGAGCCTATTGTGGACAAGATAGAGTTGCTGGACGGGGAGATAAGCGCTCTTTCTGACTCGGAGCTTAAGGCGAAGACTGCGGAGTTCAAGCAGAGATATACGGACGGAGAGAGTCTTGACGACCTGCTTGTAGAGGCATTTGCAGTTGTAAGGGAGGCCGCTTGGAGGGTGCTTGGGATGAAGCACTACAGAGTTCAGCTTATAGGTGGGGTTGTGCTTCACCAGGGAAGGATAGCGGAGATGAAGACAGGAGAAGGTAAGACGCTTGTGGCGACGCTTCCTGTCTATTTGAACGCGCTTTCAGGCAAGGGAGTCCACGTTGTGACTGTGAATGACTACTTGGCTCACAGGGACATGGAGCTTATGGGAAGGGTATACGGATTTCTAGGCCTTACTACGGGCTGCATACTGAACGACATGAAGAGTCCGGAGAGAAGGGCTGCATATGCGGCAGATATAACTTACGGTACAAACAACGAGTTCGGATTCGACTACCTAAGGGACAACATGGTTATATACAAGAGAGAGATGGTCCAGAGAGACCTTAACTTCGCCATAGTGGACGAGGTGGACAGTATACTTATAGACGAGGCTAGAACGCCGCTTATAATCTCTGGAGCAGGGGACAAGTCTACAGACCTTTATAGGATAGCCGACGCCTTCGTGAAGAAGCTTTCTGGAAGGATAATAGACCCTAAAGAGAAGAAAGACATGCTTTTCGACAGGGAGTACGTTATGGAGACTGTGGACTTCACAGTGGACGAGAAGGCCAAGTCTGTAAACCTGACAGAGGTAGGGGTGGAGAAGGCTGAGAAGTTCTTCTCGGTCGAGAACCTTGCTGACCCTGTAAACATGGAGACTCTTCACCATATAAACCAGGCGCTAAAGGCCAACAATATCATGAAGAGGGATATAGACTATGTTGTAGTTGAAGGCGAGATACTTATAGTGGACGAGTTCACTGGAAGGATAATGTACGGTAGAAGGTACAGCGAGGGACTTCATCAGGCCATAGAGGCCAAGGAAGGGCTTGAAGTTAAGAGGGAGTCTAAGACGCTTGCGACTGTGACTTTCCAGAATTACTTCAGGATGTACAAGAAGCTGTCTGGTATGACAGGTACAGCCAAGACGGAGGAGCAGGAGTTCAGGGACATCTACAAGGTGGACGTAATAGAGATACCTACAAACAAGCCTATAGCGAGACTTGACTACCCGGACGTAGTCTACAAGAACATAGCTGGCAAGATGAAGGCCGTTGTAAAAGAGATAAAGGAAAAGCACGAAAAGGGACAGCCTGTGCTTGTGGGTACTATCTCAATAGAGACTTCGGAGTTCTTAAGCAAGATGCTTAAGCGCGAGGGGATAAAGCACGAGGTGCTAAACGCCAAGTACCACGAGCGTGAGGCGGAGATAATATCTCAGGCCGGTAGATACGCAGCCGTGACTATAGCTACAAACATGGCCGGACGTGGTACCGACATAATGCTTGGAGGAAATGCCGAGTTTATGGCCAAGAGGGAGCTTAAGAAAAACGGGTACTCTGAAGAGGCCATAGCTTCTGTAGATGGAAGCACTGAGACAGACAACGAGGAGATAGTTTCGGCTAGAGCTGAGTACAAGGAGCTTCACGCTAAGTACAAGAAGATGACTTCAGAGGAAAACGCCAAGGTGCTTGAAGCTGGCGGACTCCACATAATAGGTACTGAAAGGCATGAGACTAGGCGTATAGACAACCAGCTTAGAGGGCGTGCCGGACGTCAGGGAGACGTGGGTTCTTCCAAGTTCTTTGTTTCGCTTGAAGATGATTTGATGAGGCTTTTCGGAAGCGAGAGGATACAGGGGCTTATAGAGTCGCTTGGAATGCCGGAGGACGAGCCGCTTGAGCACAAGATGCTTTCAAGGTCTATAGAGAGTGCCCAGAGGAAGATAGAGGGCAACAACTTCAGTATCAGAAAGCACGTGCTTCAGTACGACGACGTAATGAACAAGCAGAGAGAGGTTATATACGAAGAGAGAAGAAAGGTGCTTGAAGGCGAGAACTTGAGAGAGTATATAGATTCTATGGTGGAGAACACCATAAACGGCGCTGTAGACACTTATACGGCCGACGGAAAGTATCCAGAGGAATGGGATCTTGCGGGGCTTGAGAACTATCTGGAGGGAGTGCTTCCGCTTAAGGGAAGGGCTGAGATAGACGATGTGAACAGCCTTACAAAAGAGAGCCTTAAAGAGAAGCTAGTGGCCGCTGCCAAGGAGATATACGACGAGAAAGAGCAGGAGATAGGCGTGGAGACTCTAAGAGAGCTTGAGCGTGTGATACTGCTTAGGGTTGTAGACACAAGATGGATGGACCATATAGACGCCATGGATCAGCTTAAGCAGGGTATAGGGCTTAGAGCTATGGGCCAGGAAGACCCTGTGAGGGCATACCAGGTGGAAGGATTCGACATGTTTGAAGAGATGATAGAGAGCATACAAGAAGAGACTATAAAGAACCTTTACCACCTTGAGAGATCTGACAAGATGGAGAGAGAGAGAGTTGCAGAGCCTGTGATGGCAGTGCATGGAGACGAGGTTTCGGGCGGAAAGACTGTGACTGTGGAAGACAAGGTCGGCAGAAACGATCTATGCCCATGCGGAAGCGGCAAGAAGTACAAGAAATGCTGCGGAGTCGGAGAAAACGAATAGAGAAAAATAGACAAGAGTTTGGAGTGGGAATTTTGATTGTAAATCTAGAGTGCTACAAGGAAAAGCTAGACTTTTTCATAAAGGAACTGCAGGAATTAGGTGAATCCCTTTGACAAGGGATTGCTTGAAACTGAGATAGAGAAGCTGGAGCAGGAGACTATGTCTGAAGGCTTCTGGGACGACTCTTCAAAGGCGCAGGAGACTGTGCAGAAGATGAACGCGTACAAAGAGAAGCTAGACGAGTATCTGGAGCTTGAGTCGCTTGTGGAAGACTCAGAGCTCATACTGGAGCTTTCGGAGAGCTGCGACGACGAGTCGTGCATAGACGAGCTGAAGGACAATCTCAAGAAGCTTGAAAAGCAGGTAGACGAGTTCAGGCTGAAGACTCTCCTTTCGGGGGAGTACGACGCCAACAACGCCATAATGGCGATACACGCCGGAGCGGGGGGGCTGGAGGCACAGGACTGGGCCGAGATGCTGCTTAGGATGTACAAGCGTTGGGCTGAATCTAAGAACTACAGTATAGAGATAATAGACTATATAAAGGACACCGAGGGCGGCATAAAGTCGGTAACTATGATTATAAAGGGCAGAAACGCCTACGGCTATCTGAAGAGCGAGAAAGGGGTCCACAGGCTTGTCAGGATTTCTCCTTTCGACTCTTCGGGAAAGAGGCACACTTCTTTTGCATCTGTGGATATCTCTCCTGAAATAGGGGACGATGTGGACGTGGAGATAAACCCTGTGGATCTTAAGATAGATACCTACAGGGCCAGCGGGGCTGGTGGACAGCATGTAAACACCACTGACTCTGCCATCAGAATAACACATCTTCCTACGGGGATAGTTGTGCAGTGCCAGAACCAGAGGTCTCAGCACAGCAACAAGGCCACGGCCATGAGGATGCTTATCTCAAAGCTTGTTGACCTTAAAGAGGCGGAGCAAAAAGAAAAGATAGAGGATCTTCAGGGTAACTACAACCAGATAGGCTGGGGGTCGCAGATAAGGTCCTATGTTTTCCATCCGTACAGCATGGTGAAGGACCACAGGACTAACGCCGAGGTCGGAAACACGGACAGCGTTATGGACGGGTGTATAGATAAGTTTATAAATGAATATTTAAGCTACAAGGCAAAGCAAAAAGAGAGTCTCTAGTGGGATTCTCTTTTTTAGAGAGAAGAGGGTGGAATAGATGGATATATTAAAGCAACTTCAAGACGAATTCAGGCTAAAGCCTTTTCAGGTCAACAACACGGTGAAGCTTATAGACGAGGGGAATACTATCCCCTTTATAGCTAGGTACAGGAAAGAGCAGACAGGAACGCTTGACGACGTCACGCTTAGGGAGCTTGACGAAAGGCTTTCGTACCTTAGAAACCTGGAGGGCAAGAAAGAGGAGATAAAGAGACATATAGAGGAGCAGGGTTCGCTTACAGAGGAGCTTACGGCAGAGATAGAGAAGGCGACGACTATACAGAGGCTTGAAGACCTATACAGGCCGTACAGGCCAAAGCGAAGGACGAGAGCCACTATGGCCAAGGAAAAAGGTCTAGACTCGCTTGCTGACCTTATATTCTCGCAGTCCGAGACGTGCGGAGACATAGCGGAAATAGCTTCAGGATATATAGACTCGGAAAAAGGCGTATCCAGCGCTGAAGAGGCGCTTGCGGGAGCTATGGACATAATGGCCGAGATGATCTCGGACGACCCAGCCCACAGAGAGGTAATCAGAAAGAAGCTGTACGAGGAGAGCGTACTCGAGACTTCGGAGATACCACTCAAGGACGGGGAAGAGGAGAGCAAAAAGACGGACAGATCTACCTATGAGATGTACTTCAGCTACACCGAGCCTGTAAAGAAGGTTCCAAGCCACAGGGTACTTGCTATAAACAGGGCGGAGGCCGAAAAGGTGATAAAGGTAAAGCTGTCCAGCTTAGAGGAGACTATAGTCCCGCTTTTAAAAGCCAGAATAGTCTCGCAGAGCAAGAGCTTAGGGAGAGAGTATTTAGAGGAGAGCATAGCGGACAGCTACAAGAGGCTTATCTTCCCTTCTGTGGAGAGGGAGATCAGAAACGAGCTTACGGAGTCTGCTGAGGCCCAGGCTATAAAGGTCTTTGGGCTGAATCTTCAGCCGCTTCTACTCCAGGCACCTATAAAGGACAAGGTGGTCATGGGGTTCGACCCTGCCTACAGAACAGGGTGTAAGCTGGCCGTGGTGGACGGAACAGGAAAGCTGCTGGAGTACACCACCATCTACCCTACGCAGCCTCAGAACAAGGTGGCGGAGTCCAAGGCGACGCTTGCATCGCTTGTGGAGAAGCACGGGGTGGACATCATAGCCATAGGAAACGGAACAGGCTCTAGGGAGTCGGAAGCCATAGTCTCGGAGCTTATCACGGAGATGAAGAGAGAGCTATACTACACGATAGTAAACGAGGCTGGGGCTTCTATCTACTCGGCTTCTGCGCTTGGAGCGAAGGAGTACCCTGATGTGGACGTGTCTATAAGGGGAGCCATATCTATAGCGAGAAGACTTCAGGACCCGCTTGCGGAGCTTGTGAAGATAGATCCCAAGCATATAGGTGTAGGGCAGTACCAGCATGACCTCAACCAGTCTAAGCTGGACGAGACGCTTAAGAATGTGGTGGAGGACTCTGTAAACAGCGTAGGAGTGGACTTGAACACGGCCTCTTCGTCGCTCCTTGGGTATGTATCCGGGATAAGCGCATCTGTTGCGAAAAACATCTGCGACTACAGGGAGGAGAATGGAAAGTTTGAAAGCCGCTCCGAGCTGCTGAAGGTCAAGAGGCTCGGGAAGTCCACTTTTGTGCAGTGTGCAGGGTTTCTCAGGATTTCCGGCGGGAAAAACATATTGGACTACACGGGAGTCCATCCAGAGTCGTACGATGCCACGGAGAAGCTGCTTGAAAAGCTCTCTGTGGAGAAGTCTGACTCAGGGCTGAAGTCTGTAGACTGGGAGCCGATTGAGTGCAGGGTTACAGAGCTTGCGTCCGAGCTTGGGATAGGGGAGATCACTCTTTCCGACATAATCTCTGAGCTCAAGAAGCCTGGAAGAGACCCAAGAGAGGACATGCCTGCCCCTGTATTTAGGACAGATGTGCTCAAGATGGAGGACCTAAAGCCCGGGATGGTGCTGACTGGAACTGTGAGGAATGTGGTTGACTTTGGAGCTTTTGTGGATATCGGGGTCAAACAGGACGGACTTGTCCACATATCTCAGCTGTCCGACAGGTATGTGAAAAACCCTATGGACGTGGTCGCTGTAGGTGATAATATAGAGGTGAAGGTGCTGGAAATTGACCTTAAAAAGCAGAGGATAGCGCTTAGTAGAAAGGATATTTAGAGAAAGACGAGGTGAACGAGATGAGCAAGATGCTTATAAAAAACGGGACGCTCTACACTATGGGCGAAAAAGGCATAGTGGAGAAGGGTGATATACTTATAGAAGACGGGATAATAAAAGAGATAGGCGAGAATATAGAGATAGAGGAAGGCGATGTGTTCGACGTCAGCGGGGCTTTTGTAATGCCTGGGATGATAGACGCCCACTGCCATGTGGGGCTTTCTGAGGAAGGCATAAGCAAGTCTGTGGACGACTCTAACGAGATGAACGACCCTGTAACGCCCCAGCTCAGGGTTATAGACGGCATAAATCCGCTTGACATGGGCTTCAGAGATGCATACCAGAACGGGATAACTACTCTTGGAATAGCTCCAGGGTCTGCCAACATAGTGGCGGGACAGTTCGCCGTGATGAAGACCTTTGGAAACAGGGTGGACTACATGGCTATAGACGAGAAAAACGGGATAAAGGTCTCGCTTGGGGAAAACCCTATATCGGTGTACGGAAAGAGCGGCAAGACCCCAGCGACCAGGATGGCTGTAGCTGCCATTCTAAGAGAGACGCTGCTGAAAGCGGAGGAGTACATGGACTTAAAGAGCAGGGCGCTTGACGAGGACAGGGACGAGCCGTCGTTTGACATGAAGTATGAGGCTATGCTTGATGTGATAGACGGAAGCATCCCGCTTAGGATACATGTACACAGGTCTGATGACATATTCACCGCCATCAGGATTGCAAGGGAGTTCAACTTGGACATAGTGCTTGAACACTGCACGGAGGGCCATTTTATAGCCGACCAGCTGGCGGAGGAAGGCTACCCTGTGGTGCTCGGACCTGGACTTACCGACAAGTCCAAGTATGAGCTGAGGAACTTGAGCTTCAAGACGCCGGCTGAGCTTGTGAAGAGAGGCATAAAAGTGGCTATAATGACAGACGCTCCAGAGGTGCCTATAAAGTACCTTCCAATCTGCGCAGGGCTTGCGGTCAAAGAGGGGCTGGATGAATACGAGGCGCTTAAGTGCATAACTATAAACCCCGCCGAGATACTCAGGGTAGACGACAGAGTCGGAAGCCTTGAGGTTGGAAAAGAGGCCGATATAGCTGTGTTCAGCGGAAACCCCATAAGGGATATCTACTCCAAGAACATACTCACTATGATAAACGGAGTCATAGTTCACATAATGGCGCAAAAGGAGGAAGTTCAGGATGAACAAGCGGATAAACAGTAGAATGGGAGTAGACTATATGGTCAAAGTATCTGTGCTTTCAGTGCTTGCGTTTTTGATAATGCTTATAGAGCTGCCGCTTCCATTCACTCCTGAGTTCCTGAAGATAGATTTAAGCGACCTTCCGTCACTTGTGGCTTCGTTCGCCATGGGTCCGGTGGCTGGAATACTGGTTCAGCTTTTAAAGAACATACTGAAGATTGCGCTCAGAGGCACCAACACCCTCTTCGTGGGAGAGCTTGCGAACTTTCTGGTGGGATCCATATACGTAGTTGTGGCGTCACTGATCTACAGGAGAAAGAGGACCAAGGGGTCTGCTGTCAAAGGTCTTGTGCTGGCTACGCTTCTTATGTCTGTATTCGCTTCAGCCGCCAACTACTTTGTGCTGCTGCCGTTCTACGCCAAGGTCTACGGCGTGCCTCTAGAGGCCTATGTTGACATGGCCAAGAGCGTAAATGCCTATGTTGTAGACCTCAGAAGCTTTATTGTGTTTGGAATATTCCCTTTCAACTTTGTAAAGGGTGTGCTTATAGCTATAGTCGGGTATCCTGTCTACACAAGACTCAGGATGGCCATAGAGAGGTGATGGTATGAAAAAGCTAGAGATAAACTCGCTCTCCGAGATGGAGGACTTTGGGTACAGACTTGGGTGTCTGCTGAAGGGTGGAGAGGTTATAACGCTGAACGGCGACCTT
Source organism: Andreesenia angusta (assembly GCF_001855385.1). Lineage (NCBI taxonomy): Bacteria > Bacillati > Bacillota > Tissierellia > Tissierellales > Gottschalkiaceae > Andreesenia > Andreesenia angusta. Next base: position 21,124 of record NZ_MKIE01000010.1, read on the forward strand.
GGAGCCGGAAAGACAAGCCTTACAAAGGCCATAGCCAGAGGGCTTGGGATAGAGGAACATATAACAAGCCCTACTTTCACGATAGTGAACGAGTACGAGGGAAGGCTGAAGCTCTACCACTTCGACGTCTACAGGCTGGAATCGCCTGAGGAGATGTACGACCTGGGCTACGAGGAGTACTTCTACTCAGACGGCGTGTCTGTGGTGGAGTGGGCCGAGATAGTCTACAGCGTGCTGCCTGAGGAAAAGCTGGAGATATATATATACAGAGGAGATGGGGATGAGGAGAGACAACTGAAGTTTGTACCTGTAGGAAGCAGGTATGAAAAGCTTGTAGAGGAGTTGATTAGATGATAGTACTTGGAATAGACAGCTCTACCACTGTGGCTACTGTCGCCCTTTCTAGCAGAGAGAAGCTGCTTGGTGAGTACAGCATAGACGACAAGAACACCCATTCCCAGAAGCTTATGGTGATGGTGGACAGTCTGCTTGAGCAGATGGAGATGGACATAGCAGACGTGGATTTCTTTGCTGTATCTAAGGGGCCTGGATCGTTTACGGGACTTAGGATAGGCGTTGCGACTGCGAAGTCGTTCGCCTATGCGCTTGACAAGAAAATAGTTGGGATTTCATCGCTCAAGGTGATTGCAGAGAATCATATTCACTTTAGCGGTACGGTAGTTCCCATGATGGACGCCAGAAACAAGAGGGTGTTTGCGTCGGCCTACAGCGGAGACGGCAGAGTGCTTGAAGAGGCTCTGGCTGAGGAGGCTTTTGGCCTTTCAGAGCTCTTTGAAAAGCTGGAGGCGATGGACGGAGACATCTTGTTTGCTGGAGACGGCAGCGTATCATACAGGGCCGAGATAGAGGAGAGGTTTGGAGATAGGGCGGTATTTGCAGAAAAGCATCTCAACACGCCTAGGGCCTCTGCACTCTGTAATCTTGCCTATGAAGCGCACGACAGAGGTGAGTTTGAGAGCTGCTTTGAAATGAAGCCGGAGTACCTCAGGGAGTCTCAGGCTGAACAGCAGAGAAAGTCGAGGGTTCAAAATGGATAGAACAGCTGTGAGAGATATGGAAGAGAGGGACCTTGAGAGAGTGGCGGAGATAGAGGCTCTCTCTTTTTCTTCGCCCTGGAGCATTGAAGCCTTCAGAAAGGAGCTTAGAGAAAACAGTCTAGCTGTATATCTCGTCTGTGAAATAGACGGAGAGCTGGCGGGATATATGGGCATGTGGAAAGTTGTGGACGAAGGTCACGTGACCAATGTAGCTGTTGATCCGAAGTTCAGAGGAATGGGTGTAGGAAACGAATTGCTCTCTGAAATGGTGATCAGGGCCAGAGAGAGCAATCTTGTGTCTATGACGCTGGAAGTCAGAGTGTCCAACGTCCAGGCCATCGGCCTCTACAAAAAGCACGGCTTTAAGGACGTTGGAACTAGACCTAAATACTACGACAACGGCGAAGACGCGATCATAATGTGGAAGACTTTATAGAAGAGTAACAAAAAGATATAAAAGTTAACAGAATGCAATATAGGTTAATGAAATATCAATGGTTAAACATGACTTTACATATCATTAATATACGAAAAAGTCAATATGTAAAATATACAAAAAAACGATAAAATGGTGAAAATAATTAGACCTGAAATAGAAAAAATAAATAAAAAAGAAGTTTTAGATAAATAATACCGGGGTAAATATGTCTTAAGATCTAAAACAATCCTTGCACAATACAAATAATTACGTTGACTTATATCAAAATACGTTAACAAACTGTCAATAGGAGGTGGGTCCCGAGTTGTGTTGTCGAGGGAAGTTATAAATTTTAAATACGAAAATCATTTTGAAAATAAGAAAACAGGGGGGTTTTAAAGATGATGGATGTAGTGCATAAGATCAATAGCCTTATGTGGGGGCCGATACTCATACCACTGCTAGTTGGAACAGGAATTTTCTATACTATAAGACTTAAATTTGTCCAGAGCATGACGGGCAAGGCGTATAAAGAGGTTTTCGGTGGAGCTTTAAAGAAAAGCGGCAAGGCTGACGAAGAGGGGATGAGTTCGTTCCAGGCGCTGGCTACAGCGATAGCTGCACAGGTTGGAACGGGTAATCTGGCTGGAGTTGCAACGGCACTTGCGGCAGGAGGACCAGGAGCTATATTCTGGATGTGGGTCAGTGCGTTCTTTGGAATGGCTACAAACTACGGAGAGGCCGTTCTAGGACAGCTTTACAAGACCAAGGTAGACGGACAGATAACTGGTGGACCTGCTTATTACATAAGCCAGGGTATAAAGAACAGATATTTGGCAGGATTCTTTGCGGTAGCAATCATATTGGCGCTTGGGTTTATGGGGAATATGGTTCAAGCGAACTCGATAGTGGATGTAAGTAAAAACGTGGTGGATGTATCACCGATAATAATAGGAATAATAGTTGCAGTTATAGTAGGTGGAATACTTGTAGGCGGAATTTCTGGAATAGCTTCTTTTACAGAGAAAGTGGTTCCTTTTATGGCAGTACTCTATATAGTTGGAGGACTTGCAGTTATATTTATGAATGCTGAAAACATAATACCATCGCTAAGAGATATATTTGTAGGTGCATTCGATCCTCAGGCGCTTGGCGGAGGACTGCTTGGAATAACTGTCATGAACGTAATAAGATACGGAGTTGCCAGAGGTCTTTTCTCTAACGAGGCAGGTATGGGTTCTACACCTCATGCGCATGCCGTTGCCAAAGTTGACCATCCTGGAGAGCAGGGGCTAGTGGCACTTGTAGGAGTTACTTTTGACACTATGATAATCTGTACACTTACAGCTCTTATAATACTGACTTCTGGAGCTATGGACAGTGGAGCTTCTGGAGCGGCCCTTACTCAGATAGGGTTTGAGAGGTCGTTTGGACATGCAGGAACAGTATTTGTAGCTGTGGCGCTATTCTTCTTTGCGCTGACTACAATAGTGGGCTGGTATTACTTCGGAGAAGGTAATATAAGATACCTTTTCGGTAAAAGAGGGGTTCTTCCTTACAAGATACTTGTGCTTGTGATGATAATATTCGGATCTACTCTTGACGTGGCTATGGTTTGGGAGCTTGCTGACATGTTCAATGGCTTTATGATCTTCCCTAACCTCGTGGCACTTCTGATACTTTCACCTAAAGTAGTGGAGGCACTCGAAGAATACAAGAACGTGGAACGACTAAAAGTTCAAAAACAGAAATAAATCAAAGGGAGCGAACGCTCCCTTTATTTTATTTGGATTGAAATCGGTTTCCCGCTCGATCCCTAGATTACAACGTTTTCCCGGGCAAACCCGTCTTGACTTTTTCTTCTAGATATAGAATACTTGTATTTAAGAATAAACAAGAGAGTTGGGGGAAATTGCATGAAACCTAGGTATATTGACTACAGCTTAAAGCAGTACATAGATATAAAGGGAATGGCGAGGGGAAGAGTTGCGGAGATTTCGAGCGACGTGTTCACGGTTTTGGCAGACGGCAATCTGATATACTTCGTAAAAGACGAGCAGTACCTAAGCCCCCTGTCGATAGTGGTGGAAGAGCCTGAAAACTTTAAGGTCAAGGGGATTTCTATAAACGACGATGTGACTTTCGAATCTGGCAGAGTGGCTATAGGCGACAAGCTGGAGATGGCTATTTCAGATGTTGAAGTTATAAATATTAAATTTGAGGACTTCACAGGGACTGGAGACGAGTGTGTCTTAGGGCGCAATTTGAAGGTCATAGAGGACTGCATCTACTCTAACGGAAAGCACGAGGGGATAGCGCCTGTAGTATTTGAGATAGGTGAGTATGTAGGAGGCTACAAGAACTACTTGGACATAAAGATCCACAACAACCTGTACACATCCTTGATATTTGAGAAGATGATAAAATTTATGGACAAGATGTCGTCTGGGGAGATAGATGGAATATGGAATTACTCTGGGGAGATAGTGGGACTTGGCCCTGGGATAACTCCTTCTTCCAATGACTTTCTGTGTGGGCTTATGAACACGCTTATCTACGGCGGGAGATTTTTTGGGCTGAGCACACCGAAGGTACACAGGTTCAATGAAGAGTTGCTGCTGGGGCTAGAGTGCAAAAGAGACAGGATAAGCCACTATATAATGAAGTCGAGCATATACGGCAAGACCCAGAAGATTGTGGCCGAAGTTGTTTCAGGTGCTTTTTCACTGGAAGATGAAGAGGACTACAGGTCCAAGCTTAAGGCACTTATAAACTTCGGGGACATAACGGGAACTGACATGCTCTGCGGAATATACATGGGGTACAGGACGCTACAGAGTGAAAATTTCAGAGAAAAGCTGGTTTAAAGGGCATACAGTTGTATGCCCTTTTATTTGTGTATTTTTCTAAGTGAGGAGGTCTTTATGTTAAGCTCTTCCCTGTACTTTGAGACTGTACGCCTGGCTGTTTTGAAGCCTTCTGAGTTCAGTATCTCGGCTAGCTTCTGGTCGCTGTAGGGCTTTTTGGGGTCTTCGCTAGAAACAAGCTCGGCCAACCGTGATTTTAGCGATGAAGAGGAGTCGCCTGAAGGCGATCTCTTGCTTGAGAAAAAGAACTTGAGCGGGAAAACACCGGCAGGGGAGTGCACATACTTCCCTTTGACTGCTCTGCTCACGGTTGATTCGTGAATGCCAAGTTTCTCGGACACGTCTTTCATATTCAGAGGCAAGAGCTCTGATCTGCCTTGCAGGAAATCACTTTGAAAGAGCGCTATAGACTCTGTCACGGCTATAAGCGTGCTCTTTCTCTGCTCGATGCTCTTTAAGAGGAAGACTGCACGGTTGAGTTTTTCTGTGAGGTATACCTTGGACTTTGGATCAGAGTCGGATTCTAGGAGCTTTTTATAGTAGCTGTTTATGGAGAGCTTTGGAGATAGCGATTCCGGTATTTTGGCTTTCGGGAGATCGTCTTCGAACTCTATATATACGTCTGGGACTATGAACTCTGTACTGATATGGCTTGCATGCTCGTACTGAAGACCTGGTTTAGGATCCAGTGAGCGGAGAAACTGTATAAGACTGTCGAGTTTTTGCAGCGACACACCGAGGGATTTAGACACAAGCTTCATCCTGTTTTCCGCCACGTCGGCTAGGTGGTCGTATATGATGCGCCTTAGAACCGCAGAGTCGCCGTGAGATTCGGCCTGAAGCCATAGGCACTCCTCTAAGTTTCTTGCGCCTACGCCCTTGGGGTCAAGCGACTGAACGGCTTTAAGTGACGAGATGAGAAGTTCGACCGGGATATGAAAATGCTCTGAAAGCTCATCTAAGTCTGTGCACAAGTATCCTTTTTCGTCAAGATTCCCTATTATTATCTTGCACGACTTTAGCTCCCGCTCTGAAATGTCCAGAAAAGGAAGTTGAGAGAGTAGGTGCTCCGAGAGCGTAGGCGTGTACGAGATAGAAGGCTCTGTAATCTCGTCGTCTTTTTCGAAAGACATCTTCATCTCGTTCAAGCTTTTGAAGTAAGACGAGAAGTCTTCGGCCGACATAACAGGCTCGCCTTCGCTTTGCAGCAGAGGGTTCTGCTCCAGCTCGTCTGCGATATGCTCTAGGAGTTCGACTTGGCTTAGCTGTAGCAGCTTCAGCTGCTGCATCACAAGAGGAGAGAGCTTTAAATGCTGATTTAGTTTTGGGTTTAAAGATATAGATTGATTAATCATAAAATTCCACGCCCAATCTTAAATTAAATATGTATAATATAATTATACCACCATAAGGGGTATTTAAGCAGACAGGACTAGAAGGGAGATTTTAATTTGAAGGAAAATATATATACACTTGCGATAGAGAGCTCTTGCGACGAGACCTCTGTGGCTGTGCTGGAAAACGGGAGATCAGTGCTTTCGAACATAATATCATCTCAGATAGAGGACCACAAGCTATACGGCGGAGTCGTGCCGGAGATTGCCTCTAGGAAGCATATAGAGAATATAAACTCGGTAATAGACAGGGCTCTTGTGGAGAGCGGAATGAAGCTAGACGAGATGGACTGCATAGGCGTGACTTACGGGCCGGGGCTTGTGGGAGCTCTGCTTGTGGGGATCTCTACAGCCAAGGCTATTTCATACGCTAAGAAGATACCTCTTGTGCCTGTGAACCACATAGAGGGTCATATATACGCCAATTTCATTGAAGATGTGGAGCTTGAGCCTCCGTTCACCTGCCTTATAGTTTCGGGTGGTCATACACATCTGGCCAACATACTTGACTATGGAGAGTACGAATTCCTAGGCCAGACAAGAGACGACGCTGCCGGAGAGGCTTTCGACAAGGTGGCTAGAACGCTGGGGCTAGGATACCCTGGGGGGCCGCTTATAGACAAGCTGGCGAGCGAGGGAGACCCTTTCAGCATAGAGTTTCCAAGGGCGAATCTAGACGGAAAGTACGACTTCAGCTTCAGCGGACTTAAGTCGGCCGTGCTGAACTATATAAACAAGGAAAAGCAAAAGGGAAACGAGCTCAACATCCCGGACATAGCCGCATCTTTTCAGCAGGCTGTTGTGGAAGTGCTGGTGGAGAAATCCATCGAGGCTGCAAAAGAGAGCGGGATGGACAAGATAGTCGTGGCTGGAGGCGTTGCAGCCAACGAAGGGCTTAGAAATCTGATGTCTAAAAGGGCGGCGGAAGAAGGGCTTGAAACAAGATTCCCTTCAAAGATACTCTGCACAGACAATGCAGCTATGATAGGTTGTCTAGCTTATTATAACTACAAGAGAGGCATCAGGGGAGATATGAAGCTGAACGCGGTCCCTAATTTAAAACTCTAAGTTCACTCTTTTGTAACACAGTGATTTACGAAAGCGAATATAATGTCTATGTAGTTAAATTGAGAAAAGGGAGAGTGGCTTAATGAATAGGTCTAGAAAGCTCCTGCTTTTAGGAATAGGGATAATGCTCTTGATCCTGTTTATAAATCGGGTTCACAGAGAGAAGTTTAAGATACTTTCGACTGACTTGGAGGATGTCGATAAATTAAAGTCAGAGATAGCAAAGCAGCTTCCGGACAGCGCCGAGATATCGGCTCCAGAGGAAGACGAGCTTTTTCAGCTTATGCACTTCAAGGATTCTGCCGGAGTGGAGAGGGTGCTGATACCCTACAAAAAAAACAGCAGCAACAAGCCGCTGAACCTGATGGTGCTTGAAAAAAGCGGGAACTACTGGGTTGAAGAGGAGCGGATTCCCCTTGTAGGAGAGGATTTCGACAAGATAGTTGTGGAAGACATAACGGGAAACGGGTCTGACGAGATAATGGTAGGGATTAAAATCGGAAAAAGCTCCACAAAAGGCCTGGACGTCTACGAGTTCAAAGACGGTAGCTTGGAGAAGCTGCTGAACGACAACTACGAAGATCTCTTTGTGGCCGACTTCGACTCGGACAGCATAGGCGAGCTGATACTGCTTAAGAGCAATTCCAAGGAAAAGAACACAGAGATAAACTACTATGAGTATAGGGATGGAAAGCTTGCGACTATAGACTCTGTGGTGCTTGAGGAGATGGAGTTCAAGGTGGACCTGAAGCTAGAGCAGATAAACCCCGACAAGAAAGGGCTTATAGCAGAGCTTGAGACAGACGACAAGAAAGGTGTCTTAAGCGTGTTCAAAGTAGAGGGTGACAATCTGGAAAGGCTGAACTTGCTTGGAAAGAAGTCGATAGAGAACCCTTTCTTCGTGGCGTCTAGGGACATAGACAAGGACGGGGTGTTTGAGTTTCCAATACTCAAACTGAGCCCAGGGCTGGAAAAAGAGGACAGTTCGACCTGGATAACGGAGTGGTATGGGCTGAACGAAGACTACAGTCAGCTTAAGCTGGTAAAGAGGGAGTATACGGACGAAGCCAACTTTGCACTAGACTTTTTTGAAGACTGGAATGAAGATATAGTCATAAGGCGGATTTCTGACAGAGATGGAAAACTGGAGAAAGTGGAGTTTACAAGAACGACTCCAGGAGAAGTTGAAGAGAAGCTCTTTGGCATATCTATATACAGCTTGGACAGCTGGGAAGACATGACTAAAGAGAGCAGGGAGAGTGAAGAGATAATAACGAAGTCCCAGGGAAGGGTGTACGTGCTTGAATCCGAGGACGGCGAGTATGATTTGGAAAGCATAAAGTCCAGATTTAGAGTTCTGGACTTGAAAGAAGACTAGGATTCTGTAAGCAGAATCCAGTCCTCGTATTTTTGCTCCAAGAGTGTTTTTTGCTCTTGGAGCTCTTTGTTTATTTCAAGGCTTAGCTCGTGGTTTGAGTAGACTTCCGGCTCGCAGAGCCTTGCTTCTAGACTAGAGACGATTTCTTCAACTGAAGAGATGTCCTGTTCTAGATTTTTCAGCCTCTTTTTCTCTTGCCTTTCGAGCTTTTCGGCCTCTCTGTCTTTTTTCTTAAGGGCCTTCGACTGTGTCTTGTTGATCTGCTCTGGTGTTTCAGCATCTGGAGATGTCTCCAGAGACTTTTTCTCTAGATAGTAATTGTAGTCTCCGAGGTATTCATTGACGCCTTCTGGGGTCATCTCCAGAATCTTGCTCGAGATCTTGTTCAGGAAATACCTGTCGTGTGAAATAACCAGCACCGTTCCGTCGTAGTCCATTATGGCGTCTTCTAGGACTTCCTTAGAGTCCAAGTCGAGATGGTTAGTGGGCTCGTCCATAAGTAGGAAGTTCGACTTAGAGAGCATGAGCTTGAGCAAAGAAAGCCTGCTTCGCTCGCCACCGCTTAGGAGTGATATCTCTTTTAGGATATCGTCTCCTACAAACAGGAATCTGGCCAGCAAGCTCCTTATCTCTGTCTGGGTCAGCTTCGGGTTTTCGTTCCATATCTCGTCTAGGACTGTAGACTCTTCGCTTAAATTAGACTGTTCCTGGTCGAAATAACCTATGTGCACGTTGTGCCCTATAGCTACGTTCCCGGAGTCAGGCGCTGAAAGTCCCTGTATTACCTTGAACAAGGAGGTTTTGCCCACTCCGTTCGGGCCTATTAGCCCGGCGTGGTCGCCTTTATAAAGCCTCAAAGAGACTTCTCTGAAAATGTTCTTTTCGCCGTAGGAGAGGCTGAGCTTTTCTGCGTTCAGCACGTCGTCTCCGCTTTGGACAGACGGCTCGAAGCGAATCTTAGACCTGGCGTTTTCTCCTGGAGGGGCTTCAAGCCTCTCTATCTTGTCTAGCTTTTTCTGCCTGGACATGGCCATGTTCCTGGTGGAAGCCCTTGCCTTGTTTTTTTCCACGAACTCCTTTAGCTCTGAAATCTCCTTCTGCTGAATTTCAAATTGCTTCTTCATAAGCTCGATGTCTTTTTTACGCTTTTTCACAAACTGCGTGTAGTTTCCATTATAGGTATTTAGCTTCCCGCCTTCTAGGTGGAATATCCTAGATACAGTGCTGTCCAAAAAGTATCTGTCGTGAGATATGAGTATGATTGTGCCTTTGTAGTCTTTTATATACTTCTCAAGCCAACTGATGGCCTCTATGTCGAGGTGGTTTGTAGGCTCGTCTAGAAGGAGTATCTGCGGATTTTCAAGCAGTATCTTTCCGAGCGCCACTCTGGCTTTCTGACCCCCGCTGAGCGAAGAAATCGGAGTTGAAAGCTGATCTTCCGAGAAGCCAAGTCCCTTCAGCACTCCCTTCACTTCGCTTTTGAAACCGTATCCGTTCATAGCCTGAAACTTGTCGCTTAGATTGGCATAAGAGGACATCAGCTTTTCGAGCGCATTGGAATGCCCTAGGCTTCCCTCTTCGCTTATTCGCTGCTCGAGTTCCCTGAGGTCCTGCTCCATATCGGAGAGGTGAGAGAAGACCGAGAGCAGCTCCTCGTATATCGTATTTTCGCTTTGTACAGAAGTCTGCTGCCTGAGTATTCCAACTTTGCAGTCTTTAGGCATGTAGATTGTGCCTGAGTCGGCAGACAGCTCTCCTGTGAGTATGTTGAAGAGAGTGGACTTTCCGGCTCCGTTCAGTCCGACGAGCCCCACTTTTTCGTTTTGGTTTATTGAGAAGCTTACGTCGTCTAGAATATTGTCGACCAAGTAAGCCTTGGTTAAACTGTTGCAAGATAGAACTATCAAGTTATACACATCCTTTTAAATTTCTAGCTTAATTGTACCAAAAAAAGCTTGGATATAAAACATGTAGCTTCTAATGTATACTTATGTCTTGTCACTGTAACGATTGACATAATTTTAACTTTATCATAGAATAGACTGTATAATTTAAAAGGAAAAGTGGGTGAAGACATGGCGAAGCATGGTAAAGTTTCTATGGCGGTTGTGAGGAGGCTTCCTAAGTATCACAGGTATTTAGGCGAACTTATGGAAAATGACATAAAGAGAATTTCTTCATATGAACTGAGCAAACTTACGGGATTTACAGCATCGCAAATAAGGCAGGATTTTAACAATTTTGGAGGATTCGGTCAGCAAGGATATGGATACAACGTGGAGGAGCTATACAATCAGTTGGGGAACATACTGGGGCTTGACAAAGGATACAACACTATAATAATAGGGGCTGGGAATCTGGGGCAGGCCATAGCCAACTACAGGAATTTCGACAACAGAGGTTTTAGGCTTATAGGCATATTCGAGAAGAACCCTAGGTACATGGGTCTTAAGATAAGGGATATACCTATAATGGATATAGATGAGCTTGAAGGCTTCTCAAAAGATCACAAGGTGGACATAGCTGTAATAACTACCCCGAAAGAGGCGGCTCAGGAGATAGCCGACAGGGTAATAGCGCTTGGGGTTGAAGCTATATGGAACTTCGCACCAGTGGACATAAAGGTACCAGAGGGGATAGTGGTAGAAAATGTTCATCTGAGCGAAAGCCTGCTTGCGCTTTCGTTTTTGATAAAGGAAAGCAAGCGAGAATCTGAAAATGTTTAAAGTTTGTTAGAATAGGTATAATATAGTTATAGGAAAATTAAATAATGAGGAGGCATAGGTGATTGAGGGAGAAGACTAAATCAAACAAGAGACTTGGGGGTCGTCTTGGCGGGATGGGCCTTAAGAACAAGATAATCAGCATGCTGATCGTATTTATAGTGATACCTGTATTACTTGTAGGGGGAAGCGCCTACTTAAAGTCCAAGGACATAATAAGAGCGCAGCAGACGAACACAGGTGTCATTGTAAGGTCGCAGGCTGAGAACTATATGAAGATGTACTTTGAAGGGGTTGAAAAGGAGCTTAATCTGATTGGCTCTATGTCTAATGTGGGAAATGTCATGGAGGACCCCGAGGTTATGAAGAACCTTGAGAAAGCTTTCAAAAACTTGAATGAAAACAATGAGCATCTGCTGAGCTTATTTGTGGGGACTACAGACAACAAGATGACTTTCATACCCTATGCTGAAGTTTCGGCGGACTTCAAAGTTGCAGAGAGGCCGTGGTACAAGCAGATAGAGAATCAGAAAGAGATAAAGTGGTCAGAGCCATATGTGGACGAGAGCACTGGAGAGATGGTCATAACGGCCGCCTACCCTATATACAAGGAAGGGGTGTTCATAGGTGGGCTTGGAGCGGACATATCCCTTATGGGGCTTTCTGAGGACTTGGCTGCGATAGACTTGGGAGAAGGTGGAGGAATATCGCTGATGTCAGAAGACGGCACCATATTCGCACATCCTGTAAAAGAGCTTATAGGCAAGAAGAGCTCGTCTCAGAAGCTTATAGAAGGACTTCAGAATGGAGAAAGCGCCCTAGAGGACTCGTTCGTGGGAAAAGACACTGGGGAGCTTATCAGGAAGGACTATATGATTTCAGCTGAGCAGTTTGGTGGCGCCAGGCTTGTGACAGAGATGAGCAAGGGGAATGTGGAAGCTGAAGCCAAGAAGATACTTCTCTACGCCGGATTTGTTGGACTTCTCACGGTGGCATTCGGAATACTTATAGCCTACCTCTTTGGAAGGCGTATAACCAAGAACATATACAAGCTGATGGACCAGGTGGCGGAGATAGAGTCTGGAAACCTAAAGCGTCTCGAATCCATAGTCTCGGGGGACGAGATAGGAAAGCTTGGATCTGGATTTGAAGCCATGGTTGAAAAGCTGAGAAACCTTGTGGAGCATATAAAATCTGTTTCAAGCGAAGTCACAGAGTCGTCTGGAAAGCTCGCTTATACGGCGAACGAGACAAGGGTGTCTTCTGAGGACGTGACAAGGACGGTCGAGGAAATCGCAAACGGAGCGTCAGATCAGGCAGGAGACGCCGAGAAAGCAGTTGGAGAAGTCTCCATGCTTTCGGAAAAGCTTCAGTACTTGAGCAAAGAGTCTGAAGAGGTGCTGGACTTCACTAGAAACATAGTGAAAACAAGTGCTGAGAGTAAGAATGTAGTTGAAGAGCTTAAGCACAAGGCTGAGGAGAACAAGGAGAGCACAGAGAACATAGAAGAGATAATAATAGGGCTTGATGAAAAGGTGAACTCTGTTGGAGAGATACTGGAAACTATAGACTCCATAACAGAGCAGACCAATCTGCTTGCGCTCAACGCCTCGATAGAGGCTGCAAGGGCCGGCGAACATGGGAAGGGGTTTGCCGTGGTTGCCGAGGAGATCAGGAAGCTTGCGCAGAGCTCTAGGGACTCGTCTGACGAGATAAAGGGCATAATCCAAGGTGTCCAGAGCGAGAGCAAGAGGACTGTGGACACTATGGAGTCTGTAAAGGCCATAAACGACTCGCAAAACGAGTCTGTCATAATGGTCGACAAGTCCTTCGAGACTATAAACAGCCTTATAGCAGAAGTGAATGAAAAGATATCTAATATGGCAGAGTACTTCGAGGAGATGGATCAGCTTAGGGAGAGCGTGGTATCTTCTATGGAGAATATATCAGCAGTTTCAGAGGAGACGGCAGCAGCTGCCGAAGAGGTCACTGCTTCTATGGTTCAACAGAACGAGCTTGTAGAAGAGGTATCCAAGGCTTCAAGCGATCTAAGCAGCCTTGCAGAGAGGTTGAACCAGGAGATAAATACATTCACTGTGTAAAAAGCAGGATTCAAGACAGGAGATAGAGCTCTCCTGTCTTTTTTTGTGGTAAACTGTATATAATACTGCGAGAAGGTGGAGACAAGATGGAGATTACTGCATTTGTGGGCAAGAGTGGAACCGGGAAAAGCTTCAAGTCGATAGGCGTTGCAAGAGAGCTTGGAATAGAGTATATAGTGGACGACGGGATACTTATAAAGGGGAACAAGCTTCTGGCGGGGAAGTCTGCTAAGAGCGAAGGCTCCAAGATAAGAGCTGTAAAGAGAGCACTTTTTATGGACGAAGAGCATAGGGAAGAGGTAAGGTCAGCTATCTTGAGTGAAAATCCAGAGCGGATTCTCATAATAGGTACTTCGGACAATATGGTGGAGAAGATAGCTAGGGCGTTGGAGCTTGGAGAGATAGACGAGAGAATATATATAGAGGGCGTTTCAACTAAAGAGGAGATAGAGACTGCCAGAAAGCACAGGCGAGAAGAGGGCAAGCACGTCATCCCCCTTCCCACCTTCGAGATAAAGAAGGACTTCTCTGGATACTTTATGGATACTCTGAAAGTTATGAGGATGAAAAGTTACGGGCAAGAGGTGTACGAAAAGACCGTTGTAAGGCCGAGCTTCAGCTACCTTGGGAGCTACACCATATCGGACAAGGTCATAAGAGAGATAGTCAAGCATATAGCGTCCAAGGTTGAAGGGATTGAGAGAGCATACAGGGTATATACAGAAAACTACAGAGAAGGAATTGTCATATCGGTAGATATATTCATTTTAAACGGGTACAATATACTTGAGACCTCGACTTTCCTTCAAAAGGAAGTTTCAAAGGTTGTAGAATCAATGACCTCCATAAACATACTTAAAGTCAACGTGAATATAGTCAAAATTAAGATTAAAAATTCACAATAAAGAATAAATATATAAAAATCTGAATCGTTCGCACTCGGGGTTTTTGGAAATGACACAGTATTATTAGTGGTTTGTTGGAAAAAGGAGAGGCTCGATCGGTGAAATTTTTTGAAAAAACTGAATAAAAATTAATTGATTTTTGAAAAAAATAACACTATAATATAAAATAAAACTAGAGGAGGAATCAGCAATATGAAAAATCATATTCAAGAAGTCTTTGACATTGTAAAGAACAGAAATCCACATGAGAGTGAATTCCTACAGGCAGTAGAGGAAGTGCTTTTCTCGCTAGAGCCAGTTTTAGAGAAAAACCCAGAGTATCTAAATGCCAGCTTGCTTGAGAGAATATGCGAGCCAGAGAGAGCTATAATGTTCAAGGTGCCTTGGGAAGACGACAACGGCAAAGTTCAAGTTAACCGTGGATACAGAGTTCAGTTCAACGGGTCTATAGGGCCTTACAAAGGAGGACTTAGATTCCACCCTACAGTTAACCTGAGCATCCTGAAGTTCCTTGGATTCGAGCAGATATTCAAAAACTCGCTTACAGGTCTCCCAATAGGCGGAGGAAAGGGAGGATCTGACTTCGACCCTAGAGGAAAGTCGGACGCAGAGATCAGAAGATTCTGCGAGAGCTTTATGTCTGAGCTTTTCAAGCACATAGGGCCAGACACAGACGTTCCAGCTGGAGATATAGGAGTTGGAGGAAGAGAGATAGGATACCTATACGGACACTACAGAAGACTTAGAGGAGCTTTCGAAAACGGAGTTCTTACAGGAAAGGGAATCTCTTACGGAGGAAGCCTTGTAAGACCTGAAGCTACAGGATACGGAGCTACTTACTTCGCTCAAGAGATGCTGAAGCACAATGGAGAAGAGCTTAAGGGCAAGAGAGTCGCTGTTTCAGGATTCGGAAACGTTGCATGGGGAGTTGCCAAAAAGGTAGACCAGCTAGGAGGAAAAGTTGTAACTCTTTCTGGACCAGACGGATATATCTACGACCCATCTGGAGTTAACGGAGAGAAGATAGACTACCTTATAGAGATGAGAAACTCGGGAAGAGACAGAGTTCAGGACTATGCAGACAAGTTCGGAGTGTTCGGAGTTGAGTTCTTCCCAGGAGAGAAGCCATGGGGAACTGCAGTAGATATAGCTATGCCATGTGCTACTCAGAACGAGATCGGAATAGAAGAAGCTAGAAAGCTAGTTGCAAACGGAGTCAAGTACGTTGTAGAGGGAGCGAACATGCCTACAAATATAGAGGCGCTTAAGTTCCTACAGCAGAAAGGTGTTCACATAGGCCCAGGAAAAGCTGCGAATGCAGGTGGAGTTGCCACTTCGGCGCTTGAGATGAGCCAGAACAGCATGAGACTTTCTTGGTCTGAAGAAGAAGTAGACAAGAAGCTTCACGAGATAATGATAAATATACACGACAACGCTAGAAAGGCTGCCGGAGACTACGGATTCGGATACAACCTTGTAGCAGGGGCTAATATAGCTGGATTCCTGAAAGTGGCAGAGGCTATGCACGCACAGGGAATATACTAAAACAAAAGAAGGGGACGGTCAGCCGTCCCTTTATTTTTATATAGGGGGTATTTTTTTGAACTACAAGCTGAGTGAAACAGAAAACGGTGTAATACTTGGAGGAGTCTCTGACTTTGAACCTGTACATATATTTGAATGTGGACAGTGCTTCAGGTGGAACAGAGAGGACGACGGGTCCTATACAGGGGTTGCCTATGGAAGAGTCATAAATGTGGCAAAAGAAGGTGACAGAGTGGTGCTTTCCAACACGGACAGAGCGGAGTTTGAAGCTGTTTGGAAAGGCTATTTTGACCTGGAGAGAGACTACTCCGAGATAAAGAGGAGAGTCTCTGTAGATGAAGTGATGGAAAAATCGGTCGAGTTTGGAAACGGGATAAGGATACTTGCGCAGGAGCCTTGGGAGATGCTCGTATCGTTTATAATCTCGGCCAGGAACTCAATCCCGAATATAAAGAAGACGATAGAGAAGCTGTCGAAGGCTTTCGGGGAGAAGATAGGTGAGTACAACGGCAAGGAGTACTACGCATTTCCAAGGCCTGAAGACCTTTCGGGGTTGTCTGAGGGAGACATAAGGCAGTACGGCACTTCCTTCAGGACAAAGTATATAATGGACTCTGCTGAGAGAGTGTTGCAGTTAGGCGGGATAGACGCTCTCAAAGACGAGCCGACAGATACGGCTAGAGAGCAGCTTATGGAGTTTGCAGGAGTGGGACCTAAAGTGTCTGACTGTATACTGCTGTTCGGGCTATCGAAATACGATGTGTTTCCGGTAGACGTATGGGTGCAGAGAGTTATGGATGAGTACTACACAAAGGGCGCGTACAAGAACTTGAACAAGGTGAGGGAGTACGGGCTTGAGATGTTTGGAGAATATGCCGGATTCGGGCAGCAGTACTTGTTTTACTATGCTAGAGAAAACGGAGTAGGAAAGAAGTAGAGGGGTGATTCTATGAAAGATTTAGGACTTGAAGTTGCAAAAGCGGCTATAACGGTGGCCATGTCTTCTAGCAGAGAAGAGGAGGCTGAGTGCATAGAGCGTTTCAGGAGCCAGGGGATAAAGTCGGCCGGGGTAGACATAGGGGGAAACCTCATAGACTCAATACCTAAGATAATAGAGAGGGCTGTAGTGGCCTCTAGGAGGAGTGGAATAACTACAGAGTGCTTTGCCCATGACGGGGCTGTGGCAGGAGCGGCGAGAGAGGCGGTAGTTCAAGTCTATCCAAAGGCGAACGGACTGAACGTAGGAGGCAAACTCTCCATAGCCAGGCTAGGAGGGCATCTGACTGTCTGTATTTTTGTGAACGTAGGTCTGCTGCATCTGAACGAGGTCGTGGTTGGAATGGGGCATAGGTCCATATCGGACTAAATATTAAGTTTTCTTAAAAAATGTTTAATTTGCTAAATAACTCTTTTGGATTATAGTATAATTGATTTGATCGCCCACTTAAACGGCTAGTGGAGCGCAGTAGAATGGTAGTTTGGAAATAAATGTTGAGAGGAGCATGGTAAAATGGCAAGTAAATTGAGAAAAAAATTATTGTCGCTTGGACTAGTTATGACTCTTGGAGTAGGAGTGCTTGCAGGTTGTTCAGGTGGAGGAGAAGAGAGCGAGGCTGAAAAGACTGGCTCTGGAGACAAATACAAAATCGGTATATCTCAGATAATGGAGCATACAGCTCTTGACTCTGCTAGGGCTGGGTTTGAAAAAGCGCTAGAGGAAAATGGATACAAAGACAAGGTAGAGATAGACTACCAAAACGCTCAGGGAGACCAGTCTGTAAACGACACAATAGCTCAGAACTTCGTGTCTCAGGGCAAAGACCTTATGCTTGGAATAGCGACACCATCAGCGCAGTCGCTTTACAACGCTTCAAAAGAGATACCTATACTTATAACGGCGGTGACTGATCCGGTGGATGCAGGCCTTGTAAAGAGCCTTGAAAAGCCTGAGACAAATGTGTCTGGAACTACAGACAGCATGGACATAGGAGTGCAATTCAAGCTTCTAAAGACACTTTATCCAGAAGCCAAGAAGGTCGGAATACTTTACAACACAGCTGAGGCAAACTCGGAAGTTCAGGTAAGGGATGCTGAAGCTAGGGCAGGCGAGTTCGGCCTTGAGATAGTCAAAGCTGGAGTTACTGGAACAAACGACGTTTCACAGGTGCTTGACTCTATAATAGACGAGATAGACGCTGTTTATGTGCCGACAGACAATGTGGTGGTTTCTTCGCTTCCACTTATATACGCTAAGACTATGGAGAAGAAGATGCCTATAATAGCTTCGGAAAGCGGGCAGGTTGAAAACGGAGCGCTTGCAACAGAGGGGCTTGACTACGAAAAGCTTGGATACCAGACAGGACTTATGGCCATCAGGATACTAGAGGGAGAAAAGCCTTCAGAGATGCCAGTTGAGTCGCTTAAGGAGACTACACTAACTGTAAATGAAGACACACTTAAAAAGCTGGGACTGGAGCTTCCTAAAGAGCTTGCAGACAGAGCTGTGATGATAGGAAGTGGCAGTGGTGAGTAGTTTTTGGCTTGGAATCCTAGAACAGGGCCTTATATACGGCATAATGGTTCTAGGGGTTTATATAACCTATAGAATACTGGACTTTCCAGACCTTTCAGTTGATGGCAGCTTCCCTTTGGGAGCTGCTGTCACAGCTTATTGCCTTGTAAACGGGGTGGACCCTTACTTGGCGCTTCTTTACGCCACGCTAGCAGGCGCGGCTGCAGGTGCAGTTACGGGAATACTTCATGTAAAGCTTGGAATTTCCAACCTGCTCTCCGGTATACTCGTGATGACGGGGCTTTACTCTATAAACCTAAAGGTGATGGGAAGGCCAAATATACCGCTTTTTAACGTGGAGACCATATTTTCAAGTGGAGTTTCACCGCTTATCGTGATTGCGATAGTGGCCATAGGATCTAAGTTCGTGCTGGACTGGTACTTTTCAACCAAGGCCGGATTTATGCTAAAGGCAACTGGAGACAATCCACAGCTAGTTACTACGCTTGGTGTAGACATAGGGAAGATGAAGATAGTAGGAGTAATGATCTCAAATGCCATAGTTGCGCTTTCTGGTTCTGTGCTGGCTCAAAGGCAGACTTACTCAGATGCCCAGATGGGAGTGGGAATTGTGGTAATGGGCCTTGCGTCTATAATAGTTGGAGAATCGCTTTTCAGAAAGATTGGCTTTGTCAAAGCGACTACAGCTGTGATTGTAGGATCCATAATATACAGAGCGGCGATAGCGGCTGCACTCAGGACAAATCTAGAGCCTACGGATCTTAAGCTTGTGACGGCTATAATAGTAATCATATTCCTTGGGATAAACAACAAGGGAAGCATAGTTAAAAACTGGGCTTTAGGTATTTTCAGCAAAGACGGCTCTTTGGCTTCGGAAAAGGAGGTGGGGTAGATGCTTTCGGTAAAGAATCTGCAAAAGACCTTTAACAGGGGGACTGTGAACCAGAACACCATCTACAGAGGTCTTTCTCTAGATGTGGACGAGGGAGATTTCATAACCATAATAGGAAGTAACGGCGCTGGAAAATCTACTCTGCTAAATGTAATCTCCGGGGTTATACCGCTTGACGCTGGAAGGATAGTGCTTGACGGAGTAGATATAACCAGATACCCAGAGTACAAGAGAACTAGGGATATAGCCAGGGTGTTCCAAAACCCGTCTTTCGGAGTTGCGCCTTCCATGACTATACTGGAGAACATGTCTATGGCGTACAACAAGGGAAAGACCTACGGGCTTGGAAGGGCAGTAAACAAGAAAAACATAGATGTATTCAAGGAGATGCTCTCGGGGCTTGAGCTTGGGCTAGAGAATAAGCTGCACGACAAGGTCGGTCTGCTTTCGGGAGGACAGAGACAGTCGCTCTCGCTTATAATGGCGACTATGCTTCATCCAAAACTGCTCTTGCTAGACGAGCATACGGCGGCCCTCGACCCTAAGACATCTGCCAAGATAATAGACATCACAAACGAGCTTGTGACAGAGAACAAGATAACCACTATGATGGTTACACACGATCTAAACCACGTCACAAGCCTTGGAAACAGGGTTATAATGATGCACTCTGGAGAGGTAATACTGGACATAAGAGGCAAGGAGAAGAAGGAGCTGACTATAGAGAAGCTCTTGAACCACTTCGACAATGCCCATGTAATGCTCTCCGACAGAACTCTGCTTTCGACATAGAAAATAAATTATTTTTATAATAGAGCGTCACCTTCAAGGGGCGCTTTTTATAATGGAAAGGGAGATAGCGATGATGACAGGAAATATAGCCAATATGGCAGCCATAATAATAGGGACGGCTGTGGGCATGCTGTTTAAGAAACTGATAAAGCCCTCGTACAGCGAGACAATAATGGCCGGAATGGGGATAGTGGCCCTTGTGATGGGGATAATGAATGTGATGGAGACCCAGAATCTGCTGGTTTCAGTCGTAAGCATAGTGTTTGGAAGCTTCGTGGGAGAAGTTGCACAGATAGACAAGAAGATAGAGTCTTTCGGAAGTTATATAGGAAGCAAGTTCCAATCAGAAGGCGAGAACAGTTTTGCAAAGGGGTTTGTAAGCGCATCTCTTATCTACTGCATAGGGGCGATGGCTATACTTGGTTCGATAGAGAGCGGCCTTAAGGGGACTCACAGCATACTCTACACCAAATCTGTTATGGACGGTGTAACGGCCATAGTTTTCACATCTACGCTAGGCATAGGAGTCGGATTTTCCGCCATCTCTGTATTTGTATACCAGGGAGCCATAATACTGCTTGCTGGGCAGCTGGGATCTTTTTTCACAGAGCCCCTTATAGCGGAACTCACCGCTGTCGGAGGAATAATGATAGTGGCCATAGGGCTTAACATACTGGAGCTTAAAAAGATAAAGGTGGCAAATATGCTGCCGGCGCTACTCGGGCCGGTGATTTATTTTATGGTGAAATAGTAAAAAAACTTGAGAAAAACAGAGTATCGTGGGTATAAATGAACTTGGATACAAATAAAACTTGAAAAAAGCCGGAAATAATTTAAAAAAAAGCTTGATTCATCTGACCGTATTGAGTAACATTAGAGATGTCGGGATTAGCACTCTGTAGAGTTGAGTGCTAACAAAATGAAAAAACATATAGGGAGGGTTTAAATTGAGTATAAGACCACTAGGAGACAGAGTAGTTATAAAAAAAGCGATAGCAGAAGAAAAGACTAAAAGTGGAATAGTACTGCCAGGTTCGGCTAAAGAGAAGCCACAGATGGCGGAAGTAGTGGCTATAGGATCTGGAGTTGAGAACGACGAGAAGACTAAGGGCCAGCTGAGCGTTGGAGACAAGGTGCTTTTCTCTCAATATGCCGGTTCAGAAGTGAAGATGGACGGAGAAGAGTACACTGTACTTAAGATAGCGGATATACTTGCAGTTATAGAGTAAAAACAAAAAAATAGGGGTGATATAAATGGCTAAAGACATAAAATTCGGAGAAGACGCACGTCGTGCGATGGAAAGAGGTATAAACAAACTAGCAGACACTGTGAAAGTTACACTGGGACCTAAGGGTAGAAATGTGGCGCTAGACAAGAAATTCGGAGCTCCGCTTATAACTAACGACGGAGTTACTATAGCTAGGGAGATAGAGCTAGAAGACGCTTTTGAAAACATGGGAGCGCAACTAGTGAAGGAAGTCTCTACAAAGACAAACGACGTGGCCGGAGACGGAACTACTACAGCTACGCTTCTTGCTCAGGCTATAATAAGAGAAGGACTTAAAAACGTGGCGGCAGGGGCAAACCCAATGATACTCAGAAAGGGTATATCTAAGGCGGTAGACGCAGTTGTAGACGAGATAAAGGCGCTTTCTAAGACTGTAGACAGCAAGGAGTCTATAGCTCAGGTTGCGGCGATTTCGGCTGCCGACTCTGAGATAGGGACACTTATAGCTGAAGCTATGGACAAAGTTGGAAAAGACGGGGTCATAACTGTAGAGGAGTCTAAGTCTATGGGAACTACGCTAGACGTGGTTGAAGGTATGCAGTTTGACAGAGGATACCTATCACCTTATATGGTGAGCGACACTGAGAAGATGGTTTCGGAGCTTGACAACCCTTATATCCTTATAACAGACAAGAAGATAAACAACATCCAGGACGTGCTTCCAGTGCTAGAGGAGATAGTTCAGCAAGGAAAGTCACTGCTTATAATAGCTGACGATGTGGAAGGAGAGGCGCTTGCAACTCTAGTTGTGAACAAGCTTAGAGGGACTTTCAACTGCGTGGCTGTAAAGGCTCCAGGATTTGGAGACAGAAGAAAAGAGATGCTTAGAGATATAGCTGTGCTTACAGGCGGAGAAGTGATATCTGAAGAGCTTGGATACGACATAAAGGAAGCCAACATAAACATGCTTGGTAGAGCTCAAAGCGTTAAGATAGACAAGGAAAACACTGTTATAGTAAATGGAGCAGGCTCGGAGTCTGACATCCAGGACAGAATCAACCAGATAAAGGTTCAGCTTGAATCTACTACTTCTGAGTTTGACTCAGAGAAGCTTCAAGAGAGACTTGCAAAGCTTTCAGGCGGAGTGGCGGTTATCCAAGTAGGGGCTGCTACGGAGACTGAGCTTAAAGAGAGAAAGCTTAGAATAGAGGACGCACTGGCTGCTACTAGAGCCGCTGTGGAAGAGGGAATAGTTTCAGGTGGAGGAACAGCGCTTCTAAACGCTGTGCCAGCTGTAGAGAAACTTCTGGAAAACCTAGAAGGCGACGAGAAGACGGGAGCAGCTATAATCTACAAGGCGCTTGAAGAGCCGGTTAGACAGATAGCGGAGAACGCAGGTCTTGAAGGGTCTATAATAGTTGAAAAAGTTAAGTCGAGCGAAGCCGGAGTGGGATTTGACGCACTTAACGAAAAGTATGTGAATATGATAGAGGCGGGAATAGTGGACCCTACTAAGGTAACTAGATCGGCGCTTCAGAATGCGGCATCTGTTGCGGCCATGGTGCTTACGACAGAATCTGCTGTAACTGACATAAAAGAAGAGAACGAAGGAATGGGTGGAATGCCAGGAGGAATGGGCGGAATGCCACCTATGATGTAATAGCTTGAAAGTGTGGGAAATTCAGTATTTCCCGCACTTTTTCTTTTTAAAAAAATTCATGGTGTATTGACATGAGTACACTTTTTAGTATACAATCTATGTATTAAAAGAATACTTGATTTCAACTCATATATACCCTGTGATATGGACGGGGAGTCTCTACCGAACAGCCGTTAACTGTTTGACTATGAGTGGACCAGGCGTTGCGTGTTTGATGGCCAATGCACTTCCACTCGGAGGTGCTTTTTTTATGCATTTTCCGAGGTCGAGAGGTTCATATACATTCAAAGGAGGAAATGACTGAAGATGAATAAGGACATACGTAGTAAAATTGAGGAAAATTGGAACGCGGAAGAGTTCGCTAAGGAAACTATAGAGGCTATAAAAGAGCAGATCGGCGACGGAAAAGCGATATGCGCTCTTTCAGGAGGAGTAGACTCATCTGTATCGGCTGTGCTAGTTCACAAGGCGATAGGATCTAATTTGACTTGCATATTTGTAGACCATGGTCTTATGAGAAAAGACGAGGGAGACCAGGTAGAGGAAATATTCAAGAATACCTTTGATATGAATCTTATAAGAGTAAACGCGCAAGAGAGATTCCTAGGAAAGCTTGCTGGAGTTAAGGACCCAGAGCAGAAGAGAAAGATAATCGGAGAAGAGTTCATAAGAGTGTTTGAAGAAGAGAAGGCCAAAATAGGCAAGATAGACTTCCTTGTTCAGGGAACTATTTATCCAGATATAGTTGAGAGTATGACAGACAGCGGAGAAGTTATAAAGAGCCATCACAATGTTGGAGGACTTCCAGAAGATGTTGACTTTGAGCTTGTAGAGCCTGTAAAAGCGCTTTACAAATACGAGGTAAGAGAAGTTGGAAGAGTGCTAGGAATAGCAGACAAGCTTGTAGACAGACAGCCTTTCCCAGGTCCAGGACTTGGAGTTAGAGTTGTTGGAGATATAACAAAAGAAAAACTGGATATACTGAGAGAAGCAGACTGGATATTCAGAGAAGAGATAGAGGCAGCAGGACTCAACAAGGAAATATGGCAGTACTTTGCCACTATACTTGACATAAAGAGTGTTGGAATGACAAACGAGAAGAGAACTTATGGATACCCTGTAGTGCTTAGAGCTATATACACTAAAGACGCCATGACAGCTGAGTTTGCAAAGATTCCTCACGAGTTGCTAGACAAGATTGCAAAGAGAATAGTTCACGAAGTTGAAGAAATAAACAGAGTGCTTTACGACGTGACTTCTAAGCCACCAGCAACTATAGAGTTTGAGTAAAATTTAATCAGGAAGCTTGACTTTTTAGTCATATATATAAAGGTGTCGAATTATATCGACACCTACTTTTTTATATTTTTTTGGGATCTACTATGAAGTAGGAAGGATAGTCTGTGCTTGAATTTAGGTTGTGAACGGCGAAAAAGTACAGTGTTTCAGACTTTGGAATCTCGGGAGACTTGATTTTTTGGAGACCTCTTTTTTCAAGCAGGAAAACATCCGAGCTTTGGGGAAAGTTTGCATCTATTGAACCGGATGAAAGCTCTGTCAGGAAGTAGATAGAGAAAGCTTGATCGGCTTCGAGGTTTTCAAGCAGCGATTCGGCACTCTCTAGAAGCGATAGGTCAAAGAGCTTTTTTTCTTCAGCGACGTATTCATCTAGCTTTATTTTGAATATATCTGACTTTGAGTCATAAGACGCGTTGTGAGATTTTCCGCTTTCTGTGTCCACTACCTCTAGAGACAGATTCGAAATAGACCCGTCTCTGTCGGCTGTAAGCTCAAACCTATTCAGCATAGGAGACTTAAGTTTTCCAGCGGAAGATATGTAATCGAACAGCTCCACAAGGCTGATCTCGTCATAGCGGGACTCCGAGATATGCGACTTTGGATCGAAAGGCTCTTTGCTTTTTCTGTCGCCAGAGCAAGAAGCTAGTACGAGCAAAGCAGAAAAAACTAGGAATATGTATCTGTACTTGGCTTTCAAAGTGAATCCCCCCAGTTGATTTTGGCATAAAACTATAACTTTAATTATACAATACGGTCTAAGCTAAAGACAGTTTAAAATTATGAATTTTTTAGCGACTAAATGGGTATATATATTCTTAATGATTAATAATTATGGAGAAGGTGATTGACTTGGAAAGAACACTTGTGATTGTAAAGCCTGACGGCGTCGAGCGAGGGCTTGTCGGAGATATAATCTCGAGATACGAAAGAAAGAACTTGAAAATAACCTACTGTAATATGACTAGGGCAGATGAGGGAATACTGGCTAAGCACTACAGCGAGCACGTTGGAAAGGACTTCTACAACAGGCTTATAGACTACATGCAGCGTGGAGACATAGTTGTGATGGTGCTAGAAGGGGAGAACGCGATAGATGCAGTCAGAAAGATAAACGGAAAGACAAACCCGATAGAGGCTGAGAACGGAAGTATAAGAGGCGACTATGCCTTTATAAAAGAGGAAAACTTGGTTCACGCTTCGGATTCTAAGGAATCTGCAGAAAGGGAAATAAAGATTTGGACAGGAGAGGTTTAGATGAAGAGATTAGATATATATATAGAGGGAAAGACCAAGATAATATACAATACAGAGGACCCAGACAAGGCAATAATGAGGTACAAAGACGACATAACTGCCTTTAACGGAGCGAAGAAGGACGTATTTGAGGAAAAAGGGAGAATAAACAACAAGATATCTGCGAAGATATTCAACTACCTAGAGAGCAAAGGGAATATAAGGACTCACTTTGTGTACCGCTTAGACGATGAGCATGTGCTTGTAGAGAAGACAGAGATGATCCCTGTAGAGATAATAGTCAGAAACAGGGCTGCGGGGGCGCTTTTGAAAAAGGCCGAGTTCGTGGAAGAAGGGGATGAGCTTTCGACTCCTATACTTGAATTTCATATAAAGGACGACGAAAACAAGGATCCTGAGGTGAGCGCTGAGCATCTAGTCGAGCAGAGAATTTTAAGCGAAAACGAAGTAGAGAATATAAAGAGGATCTCGAACAAGGTGAACAATATGCTCAAGCTCTACTTTGAAGAGATAGGGCTGGACATAATAGACTTCAAGCTGGAGTTTGGAAGAAAAGGTCAGGAGCTGCTGCTTGCGGACGAGATAACTCCAGACACTTGCAGGCTTTGGGATATGAACACAGGAGAAAAGTACGACAAGGACATCTTTAGAGAAGGAAACGGGGATGTGCTTTTAGGATACAGGGAAGTACTTAAGAGGATGGAGAGCAAAAAATAAGACTATTTAAAGGAGTGGCTTAAGGTTGAAGAGAGCTTTGATAAGTGTTTCAGACAAGACAGGCGTTGTGGACTTTGCCAGAGGACTGGCAGATATGGGATGGGAGCTGATTTCTACAGGGGGGACTTACAAGGAACTTCTAAAGGAAGGCGTAGACGTAGTGGAAGTCTCAAGTGTGACGGGATTCCCGGAGGCTTTTGACGGAAGAGTCAAGACGCTCCACCCTGCTGTGCACGGGGGGATTCTATACAGAAGAGACAATGACGACGACGTCAAAACTATAGCTGAAATGAATATCGGGAGCATAGACATGGTGGTCGTAAACCTATATCCTTTCAAGGAGGTCTACGAGCGGGAAGGCTCGACGACTGAGGATATAATAGAGAACATAGACATAGGAGGCCCAACGCTTGTAAGGGCTGCGAGCAAGAACTACAGGCATGTCACGATAGTGGTGGAGCCGGAAGACTACTCAAGAGTGCTAGGCGAGCTTAGAGCGAGCGGGGAAACTTCTCTAGACACAAGGGTCGAGATGGCCAAGAAGGCATTTTCCCATACTGCATACTATGACTCCATGATAGCGTCTTATTTCAACGAGGTGACAGGAGACAAGTTTCCTGAAAGACTGCTAGTGCCTTACAGCAAGAAGTCTGACCTTAGGTACGGGGAAAACCCTCACCAGGAAGGAGCACTGTATGTAGAGTCGCTGGGGAAACCTTCGGGAATGGCTTCACTGGTCCAGCATAACGGGAAAGAACTTTCCTACAACAACATAAACGACCTGAATGAAGGGCTTGACCTTGTAAGGGAGTTCGAAGAGCCTACAGCTGTTGCCATAAAGCATGGGAATCCATGCGGTGTTGCAAGCGACAAGAGCTTAGAGGCTGCTTTTGCAAAGGCATACGAGTCTGACAGCCAGTCTATATACGGCGGGATAGTTATATTCAACAGAGAAGTAGGCGCAGAGCTTGCGGAAACTCTATCCAAGATATTTCTAGAAGTCATAGTGGCGCCTTCCTACTCAGAGGAAGCGCTTCGCATACTCTCTCAAAAGCCGAACGTGAGAGTGCTGGAACAACCTGAGGCATCAAAGCCTCTGACAAGCTCTCGAAACCTCAAGAGCGTATCAGGCGGGCTGCTGGTGCAAGACAAGGACACGCAGCTGCTTGGAGAAAAGCTTATATGTGTGACCGAGGCCAAGCCTGATAAATCCACAGAAGAGGACCTCTTGTTTGCGTGGAAGGTGGTAAAGGCCACAAAATCAAATGCCGTAGTTGTGGCGAAAAACAAGACTACAGTTGCTGTGGGGCCTGGACAGGTGAGCAGGATATGGGCGCTTGAAAATGCCGTAAAACAAGGCAGAGAAGGGGTTCAGGGAGCTGTGCTTGCATCGGATGCCTTCTTTCCTTTTGGGGACTGCGTAGAGCTTGCGGCCAAGTCGGGGATAGTCTCTATAATCCAGCCTGGCGGAGCAAAAAAAGACAGCGAGTCTATAGAGCTCGCCGACAAGCACGGCATATCCATGGTATTTACAGGGATAAGACATTTCAAACACTGATTTATAGGGCGGATATAATCCGCCCTTTTTTAGATAAGGGGTGATAGACTTGAAGATACTTTTAGTGGAAGACGAATCGAAGCTTTCTGAAGTTGTGAAGTCGTTTCTGGAAGCAGAAAACTATGAAGTTGCCCAGGCCTACGATGGGATAGAGGCAGTCGAGCTGTTTGAAAGAGAGGAAGTGCAGCTTGTGATACTCGACCTAATGCTTCCGAAGCTCTCAGGGGAGGAAGTCTGCAGAAAGATAAGAAGCCAGTCAAACGTACCCATAATAATGGTGACTGCAAAGGTGGAAGAGGAAGAGCGAATAGAAGGGCTGTCCATAGGGGCCGATGACTATGTAATAAAGCCGTTTAGCGTGAAAGAGCTTGTGCAGAGAGTGAAGACGCTTCTCAGAAGAAGCTACAGCGACGGACCCAAGGCTGAGAAGTACAGCTTTAACGACGGAGACTTGGAGATAGACCTGAGCGCAGGGATAGTGCTTAAAGACGGAATTGACGCAGGACTCACTGGGAGCGAACTAAAGGTGCTGAAGACCTTCCTGGCCAATTTGGGGAGTATACTCAGCAGAGACCAGCTAATAGAGAAGTCCTTCGGATACGACTATGACGGAAACGACAGGACTGTGGATGCTCATATAAAGAATATAAGGCATAAAATAGAGGACAATCCCAAGGAGCCTGAGTATATACTGACCGTGTACGGCATGGGGTACAGGTTCGGTGTGAAGAGATGAGGCGGAGCATATTTGCGAAATTGACAATCAGCTTTTTCTTTTTCTCTGCGCTTATAATAGGCTTTATGTGGCTGACTTCAAGTGCTGTGCTTGACAGGGAGTTCCAGTCCTACCTTTCGGAAGTGAAAACATCGGAGGTAGAGGAGGCTTTCGAGGAGATAGCGGAGATGTATAGTTCAGAAGATGGTTTCTCTACAGAGGAGCTGAGGGATATAAGGCGGATTTCCAACAGGAGAGGCTATTCCATAGATATAGTGGATCAGGACGGAGAGTCTCTTGTGAGTGATAGCGGCGAAAAAGGCGGGTTTCAAGGGGGAAAACTGCTAGATGGAGAGTTAAAAGAGATGGAGTTTCCCCTTGAGATGGAAGGCGGAAGCGGAACTGTGACTATAGGGTTCAAAGACGGACTTGGCTTGAAAGCTGAAGACCTGGTGTTTAAAAGCGCTATGAGAAAATCGCTTGGATTTGCAGGCGTATTTCTCCTGCTGCTCTCAATCGTGATAAGCTATTTTTTTTCAAGGAAAATATCAAGCCCGATAAGAAAGGTAAAGCTTGTGGCTGAGCGCATAAAAGAGGGCGAGTGGTCTCACAAATACCTAAGCTCTAAGTCTGACCCCAAAGAGATATACGAGCTTTCAGAGGCTATAGACCAAATGGCGATGACTTTGAAAGCTCAGGAAGATATGAGGAAGAAACTTGTATCAGATATGGCCCATGAGCTGAGAACGCCCATAGCTGTGCTGAAAAGTCATCTCGAAGCCATGATAGAGGGGGTTTGGGAAGTCAGCACGGAGCGTCTGCAAGACCTTTATGTGGAGGTTGACATGGTGAATGAACTTGTAAATAGGCTCAAGGATATACATACGCTAGAGGGTGGAAGTCAGACTCTGAACCTTGAAGTGGTGAGCTTGCCGGAAGAGCTGTGGTCTGTAGTGAATCCGCTGACTCCGATGTTTGCAGAAAAAGGGCTTGAGATTGGAGTTAAAGCAGATAAAACTTTTAGAGTAAAACTGGACAAAAGTAAGTTCAAGCAGATAATGTACAATTTGATTCTGAATGCATACAAGTATTCGGAAGTCGGTGCAAAGGTGAGGGTAGAAGCCTTGGAGACTGAGCTTGGTCTGGAACTGAGCGTATCAGACACTGGAATCGGGATATCTAGCGAAGACCTTCCGCTTGTGTTTGAGAGGTTTTACAGAGGTGAAAAGTCCAGAAACAAAGACTACGGCGGAACGGGGCTTGGGCTCACTATAGTAAAGGCTCTTGTGGAAGCTCATGGATGGAGCATCTCGGCAGAGAGCGAAATTGGAGTGGGCAGCAAATTCACCATAGCTATTCCTCGAAAAAGTTTTGAAAATTCATAATCTCTTCAAATTCTTTTTCTATAATTAAGTTGTAGCAAAGAACACCAAAGTCAATTTAAACTAGAGGAGGAATTTAAAATGAAAAAGAAAATAGTTGGAATAGCACTTACGGCGGTTATGGCGCTTGGAGGTATGTCGGCTTTTGCATCAGAGGATGCACCAGCCCAGCAGAATACTCAAGCCAGAGCAGAGCAAGGAGCTAAAAGAGGGCAAGGCAAGATGGCTAGATCAGGCGGACAGTGCACAGGAGAAAACGCAGGGGCGAATAGAGCTTCGAGACTTGAAAGCATAGTGAAGGCTCTGGAGTCTGCGGGAAAATCTGATATAGCTGCGAAGCTACAAGCAGAGGAGTTTGGCACTGTGAGAGAGGCCATAGAGTCGCTTACAGAGGAGGAAAACCTTGCAGTCAGAGAAGTCATGAGAGAACTCAAACTAAACGGAAACGGAAATGCTTCAGGAAATAGAATGGCTAAGCGCGACGGATCTATGGGTCTTTGCGAGCAGTAAGGCATAGTAGTCGATAAAAAACATAAGAGCGCAGGAAACTTTGTTTCCTGCGCTCTTATGTTTTTTTTAGGGAAATTCCAATAAATATGAATAATATCAGGATAAGGTGGTAAATATTACTCTATGATACAAAATAATAGGAGGAATAGGAAAGAATATGAAAAGCATTAGAGGCAAGTTGATATTATCTACATTTTTAAGCATCGCAGCATGTATAGCTGTGGCCATGGTGTTTTCTTGGAAGTACACCGAGAGAATAGTGAGAGAGGACTTTGCAAAGAGCACGTCTAGGGAAGTGGAGAAGATAGACGACAGCATAGCGCTGTTCTTCGAGGAGATGTCCAAGGACCTGGACATGATTGCGGAAAATCCAACGGTGAAACTCGTGGACGGGACCGTAAAAACTTACATAGATATGGAGTCGGAAAGCGAGGTTTCCAGTCCGGCTTCTAGAGAGGGAATTGAAAGCCAGATATACTCTGTCTACGACGTATTTGCAAAGAACAGGGAAAACATATCGGACGTATTCTTAGGTACAGAGCAAGGAGGGTATATCCAGTATGCTGAAGGAAGCATATCGAAAGGGTACGACCCTAGAGAAAGGCCTTGGTACACACAGGCCATGGAGAACCCAGGAGAGGTTGTCAGGACGAGCGCATACTACTGGGAGGCGGCAGATGCCGTAAACGTAAGCTTGGCTAAGACAGTTGAAAACGCCGGAGGGGCTGTAGTAGGAGTCCAGGCCATGGACATAAGCCTTGGAAGCCTTACAGATATGATAAAAGACATAAAGATAGGCAGCGAAGGATACTTGATAATGGTCGAGAACGACGGGACTATACTTTCAAACCCCAGAAATCCAGAGACCAATTTCAAGAACATAGACGAATTAGATATAGAGGGAATGGGAACGAGCGAGTTTGAGTTCACTCAAGATGGAGAAGACTTTCTGGGACTTAGCTATGACTCGGATAAAACTGGCTGGAAGTTTATATCTGTAATTCCCAAAGGGGAGCTATCTGGGAAGGTTAAAGCTTTCAGCGTGATTGTAATCTTGCTTGGAGCGGTGAGCATACTGGTAGCGCTTTTGACTATAACTGTGGTAGCTTCAAGGATAACGAGGCCTATAAAGGAGATAACGGAATTTATAGGCAGAGTGGAAGACGGGGACTTCACTGAAAAAGTGGAGGTCAAAGGCAAAGATGAAGTATCGAGGCTTGGAAGTGGCATAAACAATATGATTGAAAAGATACGAAACCTTATAGAGGAATCCAAGTCGGTCTCGGAGAATGTATCGAAGTCGGCCGAATCCATAGGTTTTATGTCTAACCAGCTGGACAATACAGCTGACGAGATGGTGGAAGCCATATCTCAAGTGGCCAACAACCTAGGAGATCAAGGCAGACAGACAGAGCATATAGTCAACGCGATCGACGGATTTACAGAGGACATAGAGGCTATGTCCAGAAATATGACTGAAAAAGCTCACACGATAAGCGAGATGTCGAAAAAAGGACTTGAAATAGTGGACAGCTTAGACAACACCACTGAAGAGACAAGGGTTTCCTCTAGAAGGCTTGCTGACACCACTGAGAGCTTGAGCAAGAAGTCCATAAGCATAGGGGAGATAGTGGGGCTAATAGACAAAGTCACAGAGCAGACGAGCTTACTGTCGCTGAACGCCTCTATAGAGGCCGCTAGAGCTGGCGAAGCGGGAAGAGGATTTGCTGTAGTCGCATCAGAGATATCCAAGCTAGCCGAGGAGTCCAAGTCGTCCACAGCTGAGATAGAGAAGATAATAAGCGAAATACAGAGAGAGATAAACAGCTCTGTAGAGTCGATAGAGAGGTCGAATTCGCTTGTGGAAAACAGCGTTGGGATAGTCTCGGAGACAAAGGACATATTTGGCGAGATGTTCGACACCATGTCTGAAATGGAAGCGGAAGTGGCTAGGATAAGCCAGATAGTAAAGGACATGACGGTGGAAAAAGAGGAGATAGCCAGAAGTCTTGAAATGTCGGCGCAAGCTGCAGAGCAGACAGCTGCACTGTCCGAGGAGGTGACTGCATCCACTGAGGAGCAGTCGGCTTCTATACACACCATGACTCAGTATGTAGACAAGCTTGAGTTGCTTTCAAGGGAACTGCTTGAGAGTATAAACAAGTTCAAGGTTTAAATTTAGAGCGAGGGGGCGTATTGCTGAGCCCCCTCTACAACTGGAATGTATACGAAAATGAGCGTACAAAAGCTTTTGCATAAATATATATTTATGGTATAATGACTTTGAAAGAAAATAAAAGAATACATAAAGGGAGGAATAAATAAATGGCAGATCAAAAGAAGTATATCCTAGCTGTACCTAACTTCAGTGATGGAAGAAGAGAAGACGTTATAGAAGCTGTAACAGGAGAACTAAAAGGAATCGAAGGAGTTAAGCTTGTAAGCGT
>NZ_MKIE01000011.1 GCF_001855385.1 Andreesenia angusta
GCCGCTAGATCATTCGAATTCCGACCGAAGTTTTCCTTCGAGTTCTCTCGCTCGACTTGCATGTGTTAAGCACGCCGCCAGCGTTCATCCTGAGCCAGGATCAAACTCTCATTTAAAAAGTTTATCTTGGTCAGTCTTGCTGACTGTTTTTTCAGTTTTTTTGGATGTCTGATCATCCGTTAATTTGATCTCCCTTGCGGGCGATCTTAAGGAATTAACTTGCTTTTTACTGTTCAACTTTCAAAGTTCATCGTCGCCAGCGTTTGTTCCCCGCTGACTACTTTATCTACTATATCACAACCAGTTCATGGTGTCAATAGCTTTTTTATTCTTTTTTAGTTCTTTTCTGAAACTTTAATTCTCTGTTTCAGTGCGCCTCCCTCAAGAGACAACTTTGCTATCTTACCATGGACTTCATACTTGTGTCAACTGTTAGTTAAAAGATTTTTATGGTATATTATATATAGAGAAAAAGCATCTACATAGTACATACTCTTATTAATAAGATAAGAAAGGAGAATCTGATTTGAAGTACATAATCTTCGCTATAGTCTTGATTGTTTTTATCTTTTTTCTTTTGATAGTTTTTTCTGACTTGAGAACTTCTCTGCGATCTATTATTAAGTTAATACCTCCAGACCCTAGGCCTATGAAAAAGCGAAAGCGCAATACAGACAAGAAACCAAGAACTCGGCCTACAAAGGTAAATACTCGCAACAATCCTTCTAGAAAGACCCGTCTAAAGCGAAAAAACTAATGCGACACAACTTCAAATCCACTGAAGTGTGTCGCATTAGTTTTATGCGTTGTTTAGAAATATCAAAAGTACTACTCCTGGAATCCCAAAGAATCCCGCAATAAGTGCGCTCAAAGCGTTTATCGCCACCGTTATTCCAAAGATTTCTCCTACAAAGTTCACCAGAAGAAGAGTTATCCCCCCAGCTATTCCATTGAATATAAGTCTACTGATTATCCTTATCGGTACAGAGAGCAGCTTTGCTACTATATATATTGCCAGTATGCCTATTCCGTATCCTATTATGATATCCATGCTATCACTTCCTGACCTCTTTTAGAACATTATACACTAAAATCTCATCTCTATGAAATCCGAAAGTGTTTTTACAGTGTATCTATAAACTTGCCATTTTAGAGTCTCTGAAGTCGAATGTCCGCTGCATCTTTCTCTGCTCCAGCTCTCTGCACATAGCTTGAAACTCGTGCAGCCATTTGATTCTCGAAAGGTCTCTAAGGTCTACAACTATGCCTGTGCCCTTCTGCCTTATAGCTTCCATGTCATAGAGTTCGCAAGGCGAAAACCCTCCCTCTGTCCATATGTACTTGCAAGGCTCGTAGTCGTTCCAGTTGTTTTCAAAGTACTTTGTCTTCGCAAAGCAAAGTCTGTGCAGATGAAATATTATTCCCAGTGTAGACGTCTTAACTGTGAGCTTTAAAGAAAAATGCTCTTGAGTAGGGTACTTTTCCTGCACCTTCTCCCAGTACAGCCTGTTATTCAGGGTAAGCCCGTACTTGTCTAGAACTCTGCACTTCTCCTCACCAAGCTTCTTTCTAACTATCTCTTCTCTTGTTTCTGCATCGCAAATTTTAAGAAAATCCAAGTCTAAGCTTCTCATGGCTTCTCCGCTCCCATTCCTTTTAACAACATTATATATTGGGATTAGAGCCTTTAGAAATCGCTTATCTCTATTCTTGCAATAAAAAAGATAGGGTCTACCTATACCCTATCCATAGTCTATATCTCTCTTCTTCCCTCTATAGCCTTAGAAAGCGTAACCTCGTCTGCATATTCCAAGTCTCCTCCTACAGGTATTCCGTATGCAAGCCTTGTGACCTTTATGCCCATGGGCTTTACCAGCTTAGATATATACATCGCAGTCGCTTCCCCCTCTATAGTGGGATTTGTGGCCAGGATTATCTCTTCTACTTCTGGATCGTTAAGCCTCATAATCAGCTCTTTTACCTTTATTTCCTCCGGCCCGATTCCATCCATAGGTGAGATATTCCCATGGAGCACATGGTACATTCCGTTGTAGTCCCTAGTTCGCTCTATTGCCATTACATCCCTTGGGTCTTCCACCACGCAGATTACAGACCTATCTCTTTTTTTGCTAGCGCAGCTTGTACACGGATCCACATCAGTAAGGTTGCAGCATATACTGCAGTACTTTGTATTTCGCTTGGCCTTAACTATTGCATTTGCAAGCTTCATGGCCTCGTCTTCGCTCTTGTTTATTATGTGAAAAGCCAGTCTCTGGGCGGTCTTTCTCCCTATCCCTGGCAGCTTGGAAAGCTCCTCTATAAGCTCCACAACTGTATTTGCTAAGTATTCCAAAAATTTTTCCTCCTTAAATCAAAAAAGAGCTGTATTAGCTCTTCTCCTAAAAAAGTCCCGGTATGTTCATTCCACCTGTTATCTTCTGCATTTCATCTGAAACCATCTTTTCAGCTTTTCTAAGCGCCTCGTTTGTGGCTGCTAGAACTAGGTCCTGAAGCATCTCCACGTCGTCTGGATCTACTACATCTTTATCTATCTCTATAGCCACAAGCTCTTTTTTACCGTTGGCAACTACCTTTACGGCCCCTCCACCTGCTGTTATCTCAACTTCTTTCTGCTCTAGCTCACCTTGAAGCTTCGCCATGTCCTTCTGCATCTTCTGAACCTGCTTCATCATTCCGCTCATGTTTCCCATTCCTGGCATCTTCATATCTAATTCCTCCCTGTTTTCAATGTATTTAATCTTCTACTTTCAGCTTTTCACTCCCGAAGATCTCCACAACATCTTGTAGCAGATCTTCCTCATCTTCCTCTGGCCCACTTTCATCTTCCATTATAAAGTTCACGGTCAGAGAAGACTTAAAGTAGTCGGCTAATATCTCTTCTACAGCCCTTTTATTGTGCTCTTTCTCTATGGCGTCTTTGTGAAAACCAAACTGGTCCCCAAACTGGATTGTCAGCACTCCATTTTTCAGCTTCACCAGCTTGCCCTCCACCAAGAGAGCATGTAGGGCTATTTTCTTCTTCTTTACGTACTTTAGCGCTTCTGACCACTCGTCTAGTATATCATTAAACGATAGCTCTTTTGAAGACAGTTCAGCTTCTTTTTTCCCAATTTCATCTGGCGATTGAGACTTTTCCTCTCTCCTGACTTCCTTTGGAGGGACTTTTGTCTCTCTGCTTTCTGGTCTTGTAGCCTTGGACACCTCTATTTTCCCAGACTTTATCATGTTCTCAAGCTTCTCTATCCTGGCAATCATCGCTTCCCTCTCGCCAGCCTCTAGCAGCTTCATCGCTGTGATCTCCAGGGTTATCCTAGGCTGTGTGGCGTATTTCATCGTCGCCTCGGCCTCGCTCAGTATGTCTATGCAGTCCATAAGCCTGTCCATTCCAAACTTGTCGGAGCGCTTCTTTATTTCATCTAGCACCTCTTCTGGTTCGTCCAGTATCTCTCTGTAGTTCGACCCGGCTTTTACGATCACCATGCTTCTGAAATACGAAATCATGTCTTTTATGAGGCGTGTCGAGTCTTTCCCTGACTTTATCGTGCTCTCTATCTTTCCAAACAGCTCTGCGGCATCTCTCTCTACTATGCTGTCCACCAACGACAGCAGCACTTCCCCACTTGCAGAACCCAGAGATTCAAGCACTTCCTCGTACTCTATCTTTCCATCAGATATTGCTACCACTTGGTCTAGTATGCTCAAAGCATCTCTCATAGCCCCTTCGGAGTTTCTGGCTATAAGCCTTAGGGTCCTAGACTCTACGCTTATGTCTAGCTCACTGCATATTTTAGCCATGTTTTTCGAGATATCTTCTGAAGATATGCGCTTGAACTCGTACCTCTGGCACCTTGAGACTATGGTCGCAGGTATTTTCTGCTGCTCCGTAGTAGCGAGTATAAAAATGACATAGGAAGGGGGCTCTTCAAGCGTCTTTAAAAATGCGTTGAAGGCTGATGTGGAGAGCATGTGAACCTCGTCTACTATGTAGACTTTGTACCTGCCTTTGGACGGCGGGTAGTTTATGCTCTCTCTAAGCTCTCTTATGTCTTCGACTTTGTTGTTGGAAGCCGCATCTATCTCCACTATATCCATAAGGCTTTCGTCTAGGGAGGCTAAACATATCTCACATTTATTGCATGGATCTCCCTCTATGGGGCTTGTGCAGTTTACAGCCCTGGCGAATATCTTGGCAGCCGAAGTCTTCCCCGTCCCCCTTATACCTGAAAACAGATATGCATGCGCTATATTGTCTGTCTTTATCTGGTTCTTGAGTATTGTGCTTATATGTTCTTGTCCAATCAAATCCTCAAAGCTCTTTGGACGGAATCTTCTGTATATAGCCTTGTATGACATAGTCCGTTTAACCACCTTTTCATAAGTATAAACTGATTATATCAAAAGCAACCGTATAGTTCTCCGGTTTTTCAAAAAACATTTTTGACTATTCCACAACAGTCGTAGGCTTTAAGAGGATAGTTTTCCAACTCTACATTTCTCTCTTTTGCAAGCTGTACTATATGATCTATGTTCTTGGAATCCTTCTTTATCAATATTTTCCAAGGCACCCTTCGAAGGAGTACCCTAGTAGAATCTCCAGTTCCTGGCTTCACCATATTTATATCCTCTATGCCGAACTCTTCCATAAGAGATTCTATCTCTTTTCTTCCACTTAAGTCAGGAATTTCTCCATCCAGCTCAAACCCTGATGATTCCAGCTCGCACTCCTCATACACCGATTCAAAATGCGACTCTATAGACTCTATATAACTGATCGAAATATCGATATGGCCTAGCTCTCTGTAGTACTTGGCCATGTGGAAGTCTCTCTTGCCTATCAAATCCTCTCTGTATGCAGTCCTACTGAGAAGCCCCGAGATTATGGAATTAAAACAGGCGTTCGGAATCAGGAAGTCCTCTCTTGTGCCATATACTCTGACTGAGTGTGCCGGGTCCGAAATCACCGCAAGCTCTGAGGAAAGCCCTTTTGGACAACTCTCCCTTTGCTTGAACTCCGCAACGCTCTCTTCTAGCACGTCCTTTACGTATCCCTTCCCAGTCCAGCCGTCTATAAACTGTATCTCCTTATCGCTCTGATAGTGTGCTATAAATTTAAGCGCATTTTGGTCCACTCCTATTCCACCTATTATAGATACACAGTAGCGAGGAATATCTAGGCCGTATTTGCTTTGTAGGTATCGCTTTATCAGAATGCCTGCAGGTGTTCCGGCTCTTGCAAGCGATACAAGAACTAGCTCTTTACCTCTAACTCTCAGTATCTTTTCTGCGGTAATCCCAACGGCTTTTGCAACCGCTTTTCCGTACTTTTCGACTGAAGCCCTGTATATCTCCATGTATTCTGCTGACGGAAGATACTCCACTGGAAGCAGCTCAGAGTAATGTGTCCTACTTTGGAGCTCCACCTCCCTCTCTTCAGTATCAAGTTCCACTAGCTCTTCACCTGCTTCTTTTATAAGAAAGACCACGTCCGAGCTGTCATAGCTGCCTATTGGAGCTGGATAGTCAGGTATGTCCGTATTTTCTTCTGATATAAGTAGCATGTAGCTATCGGAATCCCGTGTTGCAAATCTATATATGGAGTCAATTGAATTTCTGCTTACATCTTTAGTCATGAAAAGCACGGTTTCATAATCGCTTAAATCCTCCACTTTGTCCACGCCTTCAACTACATCTAGTCCAATCTGCTGGAAATGTCCTTTGCTTAAACTATCATTTCCGTCTAAAATCAGAATCGCTTTTCCCCTTATATATGGTCTTATGGTGTCCGAAAAAAGCCCTGGATCACTCAAGCTAGCGCTCTCAAGCCTTATTATTCTATCTATATCCAATTCACTCACTCCTCTAGTAGTCCTCGCTCTTCCATCATAATAATATCGGTTATAGCTTTTTTGCTTCCACCAAATTTGTTTTCCTTTTTTCTATATATATCATATTTAGTATAGTTTTTTCCTATCATAAAGAGCAGGCCTGAGAAATGCATCCCAAGCCCGCTCTTTATAATATATATATGATTTCACTGTCTAGTCTATGTTTCGCTTTATTTCCTCTAGGTATTTGAATATTTCCATAGAGCATTTGTCCATCCTTGAAAAAGCCTCTTCTGCTCCTGTCAAATCTCCTCTGTTGTAAAGCTCAACTGCCTTTTTCGCAGTTTCATGGAATTCAATATGCGGCCTCTCCATCTCGTCGAAAGCCCTTATCCCCTTGAGCTTGTCGCACCCTATTCCGTAATACCACTCTCCAAGCCTACATCCTTTGTAGTTCCCTATAAACACGTTGTTGTCGTCGAACTTCTCGTTTCCAAGCAGCATGTTGTAGACCCTCCATCTCCAAACTTCGTGGTCTATCTTGTATACATCTATCATATCCGAATCCCTTAGCAGTCCCCTGCTGTTTTTTGCCACGCCCATCCTTATTGCATCTAGATCCTTGCTGGCTGTGTATATGGCCTGACCTGTCTGCCTACAGCTGTCTGAAAGGAAATCGGCTTCCGAGGCCACATTCGTTATAAGCTCTGCAAACGACTCTGTAACAGCTGACTGCTCCTCTGTGTTCGAAGCGACCTGATTTATGGTCATGTCTATCTCCTGTATAGAGTCACCTATCT
Source organism: Andreesenia angusta (assembly GCF_001855385.1). Lineage (NCBI taxonomy): Bacteria > Bacillati > Bacillota > Tissierellia > Tissierellales > Gottschalkiaceae > Andreesenia > Andreesenia angusta. The sequence continues at coordinate 6,647 of NZ_MKIE01000011.1, forward strand.
CATTTATAGTCTCTAAAGCCTTGTCCACAAGACCTTTACCTGAGTCAAGCTGCGAGGAAGTGCTCTCCATTTTGACAACAGATGCGTCGATTGCCCCTTGAAGCTCCACTATATTGGAATGCACTTCTTCAACCGAGACTTTTGTATGCTCGGCAAGCTTTCTGACTTCGTCTGCTACTACCGCAAACCCTCGCCCATGCTCTCCGGCCCTTGCCGCTTCTATGGCTGCATTCAGCGCGAGCAGGTTCGTCTGATCTGCTATGCCCTTGACTATGTCTATTATCTGAGTTATGGCCTGAGTCTTCTCCTTTACTCCCACCATGTCCTCGTTGACCTTCTTTATAGCTTCAAATGAATCCATCACAAAGTCCATGGACTTTTCCATATTCTGAACTCCGACTTCAGTGTTTTTTCTAGTGGCGTTTGTATGTCCCGCCACTTCCTGCGCTATGCTTGAAACATCTTCTATAGAGGCACTCAGCTCTTTGCTGTTTACAACCATGTTCTGAAGCGATTTTGTTTGGGCTTCTACGCTTTTAAGCATGTCTCTCATGGAGTCCATCCTGGTTATCTCTTCTAGCAGTAGGTTCATCTTTGAAAGCTGCTCGTGCTTATCTTCCATCACTTTCTTCACCAGACTATTCCAAGCTTTCGATATCTCTGAATTGTCTAAGTCCTCAACTTCCAGGTACTCTGCTCTGTCTGCCAAAAGCGAATTTAAAGCCGAGATCAGTTTCTGCTCCTGCAGGCTCTTTACATCTTCTTTTGTGAAATCGTTTTCAGATTTTTTAAATAGAAACAATTTTAACTCCTCCTCTTGTGACGGGCCAGCATCTGCTATGTCTTCTGTGGTCTTTTAAAATACTAGTCTCCGAGTGTTAGCTGTTTATATCTAATATTTTATCACACTAAGCCGCTGTAGAATATTTAAAATTAAAAAAAGAGGCCGCTTGAAAGGCGTCCTCTTCTTGTAATGCATGGGCTAAAGCGTTATCTTGTCTACTTCCACTTTCAGCTTTTCAGCTATAGCCTCCAGCTCTGTAGCCATAGTGGAAACCTCCTCCATGGAAGCTGTCTGCTCCTCTATAGAGGCGCTCATTTCCTCTGTAGAGCTTACATTGTCTTTGGTTACACTAGCTATCTCTTCCATAGACTCTATAAGGGCCTCTTTATCTCCCCTTATGTTCATGATCCTGTCTATGAACAAGTCTGTAGTCTCGGCCGCCCTAGAGACGCTTTCCTCTATCTCTTGGAATGTGGCTGACACTTCGCTAGATGACTCTGAGGTGGACTCCACAACTTCGCTTGCCTCGTTCATCTCTCTCTCTACAACGCATATGCTCTTTTGCATCTCCTCTACAATAGTCCTGATGCTCTGAGTAGACTCTTCGGATTCCTCCGCAAGCTTTCTTATCTCTTCAGCTACGACTGCGAATCCTCTTCCAGCTTCTCCAGCTCTTGCAGCTTCTATGGAAGCGTTAAGCGCCAGCAAATTTGTCTGGTTCGATATAGACTTTATAGTCTCTATTATATCCCCTATATTCTCAGATTTTTTGGACAAATCGTCTATATCTTTGACCAGCATAAGCGTGGAGCTCAATGTGCTCTGTATCCTCTCTGTGAGCTTCTCTAGAGATTCCTTTCCAGCTTTACTCGACTCTCCGACTCCGCTTATGACGTCCTTCACGTTGTCAGCTTCCTCTACTGTCTCTCTTATGTGGTTTGCCAAAGCATTCAGCATCTCCATCCCATTTGCAGTGGTGTCTAGCTGATTGTTCGACGCACTTGTGAGTTCGTCGGCAGAAGCCGCCAGCTCCTCTATAGATGCGGAGCTTTCCTCTGTAGTCGAGGCCAAGACTTTTGCATCTCCTGAAACTTTGTCCACTATTTCGTCCAGGTTTAAAGATAGATCTCTCAGGGACCCTCGCATCTCAGAGAATGCATTTGCCATTTTGCCTATCTCGTCCTTTCGATCCAGCAAATTGTCGTATGAATCGTCATACCTTAAGTCAAGATTGGCAGTCGTTATGGCCAGTCCTGAAACCTGAAGTATCGGCTTAGATATAAGCTTTCCTACAACAAGTCCTACTCCTATAGACAGAAGTATAGCTCCTGCCGCCACGGCCATCAAGGTGTTGCTCATGTCGTTTGCCTTTTCAAGCACTTCCGACTTTGGAACTACTGTGAGTATGAGCTGTCCATTCTGTAGCTCTCCGTATCCCACTATTTCGTCTTTGCCTTCTAGCTTGAACTCTCCAGTCCCAAGCGCTCTGGATTTCACAACTGAAGCCAGATCTCCAAGTCCTACGCTCTCAAGAGTATCCTCTATACTGTATTCTGGATGCACCAGGAATTCAAGCTCCGAGGAAATCAGCGAGGCGTATCCTGTATCGTATACACTTATGTTGTTTATGGCGTTGTTGAATATGCTGAAGTCTATATCTGCACCCATGACGCCAAGCAGCGTGTCTCCGCTGTATACAGGTATAGTATACGATACTATATCTCGCTTGTGGGGCTCCCAGTAGTATGGGTCTGACCAGTAGCCTACTTTTCTCTCTATCGGCTTGTAGAACCAGTCCATCCCTGGATCGTTCTTGTCGAAGCTTTCCATTGGAAGCTGCGCATTTCTGACTGCTTTGCCGTCTTTCGACGAGAACGAGATGTTTCTAGAGCCTCCAATTAAGTTTGGATCAAAGTAGAAGTACAAGCTCAGTGCCTTCGTCTTAGATGCAGTCTCCTCTACTATCCCAGATATGGTTTGATCTACTGAGTCCAGGTATCCTGCTTCACCTAGCCTGTCTTTCTCTACTATTCCGGATATCACGGGGCTTAGTCCATTTACTGAACTTGAGGCTTTTTCCAGCACTAGATCCAGCTTTTCCTTGTTGGCGCTAGTGAGCAATCCCACATTCTTCATGGCTTCCTCTTCCAGTAGCCTTGAGCTTCTCTGAGAACTTATCCCTATTATTGTGAGAGATAAAACTACAGATACTAGGACTATGGATAATATGATTTGTGTGCTTATTTTTTTGAATTTCATCGTTGTCTCCTCTCGATTTTTTCATACTTTCCTATCATCCCATATCTTGAATTTCCAGTCAACTGTATAGACAATATTTTGCTTTTACTTTTATACGAGCACTACAGGAGAGTTCCCACTCTTAAGCGAATGGTTTATTTTCTCTATTAAAGACAGTACGCTCTCGCTATGCTCTATCCGCTCAGGGTATTTTCCCAGCCCAATTATAGCAGACTCTACCTCTTTTATCTTTTCCAGATCGCTCTTGTCTACACTCCATATGTGGTTTTCTTCAGCCGCGTTTTCAGCTTCGCTCTCCTCTTGCCCGAGTATAATCCCGCCTCCGCTTATGTCGAAGTCGTCCACTATTACGAATCTTCCGGTACTCTCAAGCTCGTTGAAGAGGTCAAAGCCTATCTCTGACTTGGTTCTTACGATCACTTCTCCCACGTCGTTTTTCTTTATTCCGCTTGGACTTTCAACTTCCTCTAGCGTAGATGCGTCTATTGCCTTTATTATAGTCTCTATCTGGCACTCCACCTCGGCCGTCGAAAGCTTCAGCTTGTACTTCTTGTTTGGAACCAAATCGTTTTTTCCAAGCCAGAACACGTTCCCTCTGAACCTGTTCCCCGTGCTAAGACTCGACTCCCTATGTGTTATAAAGTCGCCTCTGTTGTAGAAGAACTCGTCTTCAACAGTTATTCCGATGGACTCTCCAGCTTTAGCCACGTCGCTTCTGTCGCCTTCCTGCCAATACTCCAGCGTCTTGACTCTTGTCTGCTTTCCAGACGGATGGATCGTTATCTCGTCTCCAACTTCTATGCTTCCCGACTCTATCCTTCCAGCTATTATCCTTCTGTGATCGAATTTGTAGACATCCTGTATCGGGAATCTCAGCTCCTTCTGCTCCGCTTCAGGCTCTTTTTCAAGCGAGTCTATGGCCTCTATTATGCTCTCGCCCTCGTACCAGCTGAGCTCACCCGACTTCGCCGTTATATTCTCCCCGTAGTAGGCCGATATAGGGATGTACTCTATAGGATTCACCCCAAGCGGATTCAGGAATTCGTTGAAGTCCCTCTCTATCTCTCTGTACCTGTCTTGCGAGTAGCCCACCAGGTCCATCTTGTTTACAGCCACATACACCTTCTTTATGCCGAGCAGCGAAAGTATATAGCCGTGTCGCTTCGACTGCTCCTTTATGCCCTCTTCTGCATCCACCATCAGTATGGCTCCCTCGGCACTTGCTGCACCCGAGATCATGTTTTTCAGAAACTCCACATGACCCGGGGCGTCTATTATCACGTAGTCCCTCTTGTCTGTCTTGAACTGAAGCCTCGTCGTGTCTATAGTAATTCCCTGCTTCTGCTCTTCTTCAAATGCATCCAGCAGGTATGCGTACTCGAAAGACTTGCCCTTCTCTGCCGATATCCTCTTTACCTTGTCTATTGCTCCTTTAGACAGTGAATCTGTATCGTAAAGCAACCTTCCTATAAGTGTAGACTTTCCGTGGTCTACGTGGCCTACGACCACTATGTTTAAGCTCTCTCTGTTCATCTCTACTTCCCCCTTTTACATATATCCTTCTTTTCTGAGTTTTTCCATCGCATGCGCATCCTCTTGGTCCTGCGCCCTTCCTGATCTCTCTGTCTCCTGTGTCGCCTTCAGCTCCTCTATTATCTCATCTAGATTGCTGGCTTCAGAGTCCACAGGGTTTGTGCACGGTGCACATCCAAGGCTTCTGTACCTCTTTCCATTTTTGGAGAAGTAAAGGTCTATTATAGGTATGTTCTCCCTCTTTATATACTCCCATATGTCGAGCTCGTTCCAGTGTAGTATAGGATGGACTCTTATATGGTTTCCTTTCTTGAAATCCGTCTTGAACTGATCCCAAAGCTCTGGTGGCTGGTCTGTGTAGTTCCACTCTGCATCGCTGCTTCTCTCGCTGAAGACTCTCTCTTTGGATCTGCTTCCCTCTTCGTCTCTTCTGATTCCAAGTATCAGCCCTTCAAACTCATGCTGCTTCACTACCTGGTTAAGCCCCTCTGTCTTTAAGGCCTTGCAGCATACGAGTCTTCCCTTGTCAGGACCCATTCCGGAATCTATGGCATCCTGGTTTGTGTTTACTATAAGATTAAGGTTCATCTCCTTTGCTAGCCTGTCTCTGTACTCTATCATGGCCGGGATCTTGTACTTTGTGTCTACGTGTATAAGCGGAAACGGGCAGTGTCCGAAGAACGCCTTCTGTGCAAGCCAGAGCATTACAGTCGAGTCTTTCCCTATCGACCAAAGCATTCCCAGCTTTCCGAATTTCTTGTATGCCTCTCTAAGTATATAAATGCTCTGTGATTCAAGTCTGTCTAAATGATCCATTTTTAATCCTCCTCTAGTTTAGTCCCCATCTTGTCCTTATCTGTCTCTCTATCTTTGCGAATATAAGCTTGTCCAGCAGCAGCCCTATGGCTATTATTACAAACATCACCGCGACTACTCTTCCTATGTCCTGCAAGTCTCTTCCCACCATAAGAGTGTGGCCTAGCCCTGTAGTTGATGCTATCATCTCTCCAGCTATAAGGGATCTCCAGGCGAATGCCCAGCCCTGCTTTAGTCCAGACACTATATTCGGAAGCGCCGCCGGTATTATAACCTTTAAAAACAGATTGTTTCCGCTTGCTCCCATCGTCTTGGCAGCCTTTATATAGAGGGGCTGTATATTCTTTATAGCTCCCTCTGTGGCTATCGCTATGGCGAAAAGCGACCCCATAGCCGTTACAAATATGATTGCTGACTCTCCTATACCGAACCAAAGCATGGCAAAAGGTATCCAGCATACGCTCGGAAGCGCTTGAAGTCCAAGTATCACAGGTGACAGCGCTTCTTCTAGCAGCTTGAACCTGTAGAGCAGAAAGCCTATAGCAAGTCCAGCAAGTATTGAGAATCCGTACCCTATTATAAGCCTCTTCAGACTTGCCACTATCGCTATCAGTATCACATTGTTTTCCATCAGCTTGCCTACGCTCTCTACAACGGACATTGGAGATGGAAATGCATATGACTTCCAGACCTCCAGCACATCTACTCCAAGCTTATAGACCAGCGCCCATATCGCTATCAGGACTATATAGAATGCTGTCTTTCTCAATATTCCAGTCGTTATCGAATTCTCTGCTTGCAACCTTTTCCACCTCCTCTTTAAGTACTTTCATCACTTCAGATGCCACATATGTCAAATCTACACTTTCCAGCTTTCTAGGCCTTGAAAGCTCTATCTTTATATCTCGCTTTATCTTTCCTGGATTGGCAGACATCACTATTACTCTGTCGGCCAAGAGCACTGCCTCCTCCACGTTGTGGGTTACGAATATGATAGTCTTCTTTGTCTCCCACCATATCTTCTGAAGCTCCTGCTGAAGCAGCGACTTGGTCTGGCTGTCAAGCGCCGCAAATGGCTCATCCATCAGAAGCACATCCGAATCCAGGGTCAATGCCCTTGCAAGTGCTACTCTCTGCCTCATCCCTCCCGAAAGCTCATGTATATATGCGTCCTTGAACTTGCTCAGGTGGACCATCTTAAGGTATCTGAGGGCCTTTTCCTCCCTCTCTTCCTTAGGAACGCCCGCTATCTTCATTCCAAACTCCACGTTTCCCATCACATTCAGCCAAGGGAAGAGTCCAGACTCCTGAAACATAACAACTCTGTCCACTCCTGTTCCCTCTACTCTCTTGTCTCTAAGGTATACCTCTCCTTCTGAAGCTTTTTCAAGCCCTGCAATTATATTCAGCAGCGTTGACTTTCCGCAGCCGGAAGGTCCTAAGAGGCATATAAACTCCCCTCTCTTTATGTCTAGTGATACCTTCTCTAGAGGCTTTGCAGTTCCTCTTTTCGAGTTGAATACCTTACTTACATTCTCTACCTTTAACAAGCTCGCACCTCTTTCCCTCTTAGTCTATAGTCGCTTTTCCTTTCGACTCCAGTATTTTATCCAGTATTTTTAAGTTGAACAGTCCCTCCGGCTTCAATTCCTCCTCTATGAATCCATTCTCTTTAGATATTTTAGCCATGTCTACAACAGAGTCTGAAAGTGGATCGTATGATACCGTCATCCTTGAAAACCCTCCATCTAAGACCTCTTTAGGCAGCTCGCTGTTTGTAAGTGACTTCAACTCTCCCACTATAGTCTTCTTGGCTTCCTCTTGATTCCCAACTATATAGTCTGTAAGCTCTACATGGTTTGCCAGTATCTTTTCAACCAGCTCAGGATTCTCTTTCACGAAATCTTTTCTAGCCAGTACGACTGCCGAAGAGTACTCTCCGTTTCTGAACGTCTGATTTTCGTCTAGCAGTACTTTGGCACCTATTTCAATTTCCAGTCTAGTTCCCCAAGGCTCTGGCACAAATGCCGCATCTATGTCTTCTCTTTCCAAGAGCACTTTTATATCGGGATTCTTGGCTTGAACTATTTCAACGTCTCCGCCGCTGTTCGTGTCCTTGAGCCCTGCATCTGAAAGCGCAGCTCTCAGTGTTACGTCTTGTGTATTTCCGTAGTTAGGAACCGCCACCTTTTTCCCTGCCAGCTCTTTTACGCTCTTTATGTTTGATTCTTTCCCAACTACAAGCACCGCTCCAGAGTGTGTAGCCCCGGCCACTATCTCCAGGTCTCCATCTGATTTTATAAATCCATTCACTGCGGGCCCCGGCCCTATATATGTTATATCCAGATTCCCTGCGAAAAGCGACTCTATAGCCTCATTCCCGGCATTGAACTGATGCCACTCAAGCTTCACATCTTCTCCTATGGCCTTCTGGAAGCTTCCATCAGCCTTTCCTACAAGCGCCTGCGAATGTGTTATATTCGGAAAGAACCCTATATTTACTTTTTCAGGTGTTTCTCCCTTGTCTCCGCTTCCGCTGCCTGAACTGCAGCCTGTCACAGCCAGCACTCCTATCATGAGCCCTAATACCAGTCCTGATATTTTTTTTAATTTCATTGTCTATCCCCCCTTTAGTATTTGTTGGACTCTCTTCTGTCCACTACTATCTCTGTCTCTGCTCCCCCTGCTTCTATCTTCCACTCCAGCTTGTCCACAGAATCTCTGGCTGTCATCTTTCCGCCTCTTCCGCCAAGCTCAGCTCCTAGATAGCAGCTTATGGCTCCAGTTGGGCATGATTTCACACACGCCATGCAAGCCCAGCAGTCTTTTGGATATTTTATATAGGATTTGTCTTCCCCATCCTGATATATAAGCCCCCCTGGGCAGGACTTGACGCATCTAGAGCAGCCTATGCACTTCTGCCTATCTATCGCTATGCTCATATCTCTCGTCCTTTCCAACTATACGTCTGTACTTTATTCTAAATATCTTATCTGAATACTCGGAATTCACGTAATGTTTCCCGTAGTATTCGCTCTCGCCCCTGTAGTCCAGATGCTCCTGGTAAGGCACCCATCTGCTCTCTTTTCTTGCCATCATATGGTGTATAAGGGCCTCTGCCACTATATGCCTATCCTTCAGCTCTTGAATGAACATCAACTCATGGTTGTCTTTCGCTTTCAGTCCATGTATAAGGCTCTCCATCCGCTCCAGCTTCTCAAGCGCTATCTTAAGCCTCGATTCGCTGTAGCTGTAGTTTTTTGAAATCCCGCCTGCGTATTCGTCCATAACCTTCTGAAGGCTCTCTTCCACTTCCTCTATGCTGTAAGGGCAGTCCTCATGTACTAGATGCTTTTCCAAAGAGCTCTTAACTCTTTCAGCTTCCTCGATGTCGACTGAGTCCCTCTGGCCTTCTTTTGAATCAAGATACTCTGTTGCGGCTCTTGAAGCCAGCTCTCCTTCTACAAAGCACCCTGTCACGTACTTCTTGGGGCTGCCTCCCGCCACATCTCCTGCGGCATATAGACCTTCCAGTGTCGTCCTTCTGTTTCCGTCTACCCAGTAGCCAGCTCCCGAATGTCCTCCAGTTATATAGGGCTCTGTCCCCTCTATCTCTACGTTGGCCTCTGAGGGCCCTCTGCCGTCTTCGAACCATTTAAGCGTCTGGGAAGGTGCCATGTTGAGGTATGCCCTGTAGAGCTGGTTTTCAGTCTCTGAATCCATACCCTCCGTCTTGAGGTAGCATGGCCCTCTGCCCTCTTTGTTCTCCTCTATAGTCAGCTTAAGCCTATCTGCCGTAGAGCATCTGCCCTTGACATAGACTTCCCCTCTCGAGTTTATATGCTCCACCTCTACTCCCTGAGCTATAGTCCCCGTGGGAGCTATTGTGTCTTTGCACCTTAATGCCATAAACCTCATCTCGAGCGAAGTCATCTCGGCGCCTGCTCTAAGTCCCATGGCATATCCTGCTCCTGTGTTGAATGGAGAGTACCACATCTTATGCCTTGAGTGCCCTGGGTTGTTGGCCCTGTATATTCCGGAAGCCCCTCCTGTTGCGCATATGGTCGCTCCGGCCTCTATTACGTAGAATATGTCGTCTTTCACAGAAAACGCATATGCTCCTATCGTTTTACCCTGTTTTAGGATATAGTCAAACACATTCGTGTTTTCCAGTAGCCTCACATTCTGCTTGGCCCTGAGTGCATTGTAGAGTATCGGCTTTATGTACTCGCCGTTTATCTTGATGCTTCTCTTGCCTCTTGGAATGTAGTTTCCGCTTTCATCTTTCAGTATCGGCAGCCCAAGCGACTCTATTTTCTCTGTCACCTTGTTGAGCCCTTTCGCCATGGAGTACACTAGGTCTTCTCTGACCACGTCTTTAAACTCTCTCTTCACGTAGTTCAAATAGTCTTCGGCTGTCTGCCCTTCGTTTATATAGGCGTTCAGCGCGTTTACCCCAGCCGCCATGCATCCGCTTCTGACTATGTTCCCCTTGTCCACCACGAGTACACTTCTGCCACTCTCTTCGCCCAGCCTTATGCCTGCGTAGGCTCCAGCAGCTCCGCCGCCTATTATCAGCACATCTGTCTCTAGCTTAACTGTCTTCATTTTCACCCTCCTTGTATCCAAGGTATGAGATAACTTTCTCGGCGAGTTCTTCTGCGCTGAATCTGTCTGTCTCCAGTACCAGCTCCGGATTTTCCGGCTCTTCGTAGGGCGAATTAAGCCCTGTGAAGTCCTCTATCTCCCCGCTCATGGCTTTCTTGTAAAGCCCCTTAGGATCTCTCTCTGCACATATCTCTAGATCGCATTTGATGTAGATTTCTACGAAGTCCTCACCGACCATGTCTCTAGCCATATCCCTTATCTCTCTAGTTGGAGATACAAAGGTGCAGAGCGTTATAGCTCCGCTGTCTAAAAAGAGCTTGCCGACTTCAGCTATACGTCTTATGTTCTCTCTCCTGTCCTCTAGTGAGAATCCAAGGTCTCCGTTCAGCCCAAACCTCAGATTGTCTCCGTCCAGCAGGTAAGTGTGCTTTCCCATCATGTGAAGCCTCTCCTCCACCTGATTCGCCACAGTGGACTTCCCAGAGCCCGAAAGCCCTGTAAACCAAAGCAGTTTTGACTTCTGGTTCAAGAGCTCTTCTCGCCTTTGCCTGTCTACCTTGCCGCTATGCCAAACTATATTCTTCAACTATATCACCACCTAAACTCCGTACTTTTCTATCAGCGCTCTTATCTCGCTGTCTTTCTCTTCTAAAAACTCATATATATCGGATATTCCCGAGCTGTACTTAAGCTTTGCCAAGCTCTTCAAGAAGAGAGGTATGTCTTCCCTAAGTATGTCGCCGTATCGCTCGGCGAACTTCGGCTCTACTTCGTATCCCAGATGTCCTCCGAAGTAAACTGCGTAAGACTCTCTCGACTCCCCATCTATGTTCTTCCTCTTCCCAGAGAACGAAAGCACTCCTATCTGATGCTGCCCGCAAGAGCTTGGACATCCCGAGATATGAAGCTTTGGAAGCTCTCTCCTTATCTTGTGGTCCAGCTTTCTAAGCTCTCTGTATATATCATCTAGGAGCCCTTGTGAAGAGTTTATTCCAACTCTGCATGTATCTGCGCCTACGCAGCATACCGACTTCATTATCTCAGCGTCGGAGATCTCTTTTCTGATCAGCGTTATTATATCCTTGGCCTCTCTGCCACCTAAGTCCCTGAGCAGAAGCGACTGGGTATTGGTGATTCTAAGCTCCACACCATGGTCCAAGCTCTCTAGGAACTCCACCACCGTGTTTAGAGTTTCTTTGGTAAGCCTTCCGCCCTGAGGATGGATATATACTCCGTATATGCCCTCCTGCTTTGTCTCTTCCAGAAATACGCTTTTGACTCTCGTCTTGCTGGCCCAAGGCCTCTCTTTTTCCGGCATTTCCTCTACTTTAAATGCGAGGTCTTTTTGCCTGGAAGCTTCAAGGTATGAAGCATATCTTGACTTGAACTCATCTTCTCCGTATTTTTTCACAAGATGCCTTAGCCTCGCCTTTGCCCTGTTCTCTCTGTCTCCCTCTGCCCTGAAGAACTCAACCATTGCGTCTAGGTAGTAGAGCATATCGGATGCATATATCGACTCTGCTATAACCATCGAAATCCTTGCCGCAGGTCCAAGACCTCCGCCTCCGTAGACTTTGAACAGCTTCTTCCCGTTCTCGACTTTCGCCAAGAATCCTATATCTGCAAAAGTCACGCTTCCGCTGTCTCGCTCTCCCGAGGAAAATGAAACCTTGAACTTTCTAGGAAGTGCCAGGTTGTTCTCGTCCTGCGAAAGGTATTCTCCAGCTATCTTGGTGTATTCCGTTATGTCGAAAGCTTCGTCTTTTTGAAGCCCGGACATAGGTGATGCTGCCACGTTTCTAGTGGTGTTTCCGCCTGACCCTATGGAGTAAAGCCCTACACGTTCAAGTTCTTTCATCACACTCACTGTGTCGAAAAGCTCGACCTTGTGAAACTGGAAGTCCTGTCTTGTGGAAAGCCTTATGCTGCCGTCTGAATACCTAGAGGATATATCCCTCACAGCTTTTAGTATGTCGATGTCTATAACTCCGCCTGTAGTTCTCGGCCTTACCATATAGCTAGTCCCACACCTTTCCTGGTACACACCGGACTTTGCTCCGAAGCTCTTGAAGGGAAGTATGCTCTCTCCTAGTTCGCTGTACTCTTCAACTTTATCGCTGTATATATCTATGTATTTGCTGTAGTCCATTTTTTTCCCTCCTGTCCGCATATCAATTCCCTGAATTTCTTACCGAATTACTTGGTTTAATTCTAGCAGCCAGCTTTGTCTTTGTCAACTAAAATATTTCGACTTTTTAATATGTTTTTATGCACAAAAAAAGAGACCCTTATAGAGTCTCTATTTAGCTATTTAAGAGCCATGCACCCAAATTCGACTTGAGATCCCAAACGTTACCCAAGCAGTTAGCTCCATTCAGGCGACCCCACGGCACATAAAAGTGACCACTTACCGCTGCTTCCTTCCGGATCTGACGGGGTTCATGAGCTTCTATTGCGTAGGACCCAAACTTCAACACCACTTACTTGGGGCAGACCCCAAAATACTCAAGCCTCCAATAGGAGTTCAATCCTGCTATAGCGGATTGCAGGTTACAGGGCACCGCTACCTCCCCATCTAGCATGGCAAAAATATTTTCTTTTTTGGCGGAAAGAGTGGGATTCGAACCCACGAGACAGTTACCTGCCTACCCGCGTTCCAGGCGAGCGCCTTCGACCAACTCAGCCATCTTTCCTTTTACAATGGCAATTATACACTATTCTAGAGAATAAGTCAATCCAGACCTATCCTCTAAGTGTAGCCTTTATCTTGCTCGGAGACATTATTATATCTATGGCATCTGAAATAGACTTGGTGACTATGTCAGAGTACATAAAAAGCTTGCCGCTAGTGCCTTCGCTCTGCATAGTGCATATCGAAAGCCCTGCCACTTTGAACATCTCTATGTCGTTGTATCCATTCCCCACACATATGGAGTTTTTATCTCCTAGCGACTCCACCACTTTCCTCTTGTAGGTAGACACATCCTCTGAGTTTATGGTCTTTATAGTCACATCTAGGTCTTCGCACTCGACTTCGGCCGTTCCAAAAGTGTCCGCTGTAAGCACGTATACTTCGTAGTCCCTAGCCAGCATCTGGATCTTTTTCGCAACTCCGTCTATCAGCTTTCCGTCTATCGCTATAGTTCCATTGTAGTCAAAGACTATGTAGTCTATGTTGAGCTCCCCAAGCCCAGGTATATAAAAACTCTTCATATCCATTTCCCCTCTCAAGCTTGCTATCAGTCATATGCTAATTATAATCCCGTTAATATTCTAGCACATTCTCAAGAGATAGTATAGATATGCCTGCTCTAAAAAAGTTTCAATTTTTCAGATTCCAAGAGCTCTTTGTCCCTCTGCATGTCGCTTCCCGTGGTTGTGAGGTAGTCACCTGTTATCATGCCGTTGACTCCTATTTTCATCCCTAGCTTCTGATAGTCTCCTAGACTGCTCCTGCCTCCGCCGTACCTTATCTCTACACTTGGAAGCACCAGCCTGTAGACAGCTATGGTCTTCAGCACTTCCATGGGGCTTATGGTCTCCATATTCTCAAGTGGAGTTCCTGGAATAGGGCAGAGTATATTTATTGGAATTGAATCCACGTCTAGCGCCTTGAGTTGGTACAGCATATCTATCCTGTCTTCTCTGGACTCTCCCATACCAAATATCCCGCCTGAGCAGACTTTAAGCCCCGCTCTCTTGGCTGACTTTATGGTCTCTAACCTCTCGTCGTAGGAGTGCGTAGTGCATATTTTTTCATAGTAGCTTCTGCTTGTCTCTAGATTGTGATGGTACATCTGAACTCCAGACTCCCTAAGCTCTACCATGTCCCCGTATCCAAGTGTTCCATGAGACGCGCAGAGATGGAGCTCTGTGTCCTTCGAAAGCTTCCTGTACTGATCCACGACCTTTAGAAATTCCCCACTTCCGAGTTTCTTGCCGCTTGTGACTATGGAAAACCTGCGCACGCCCTCTCTTTCAACTTCTCCTGCGCTTCCCAGTATCTCAGTGTATTCCTTTAAACCGTAAGTCTCTATACCGGTGTTGTAGTGCGCAGACTGCGCACAGAACTTGCAGTCTTCAGAGCAGCTCCCATGCTTACCGCTCACTATGCTGCAGAGATTGAACATGTTTTGGTTGAAATAGCTGTGTACCTCTCCGGACGCTTCGAACAGCTTTTCTAGCACTTCCTCGCTGTCGCACATCTCTAGGAGTTCTATGGCCTCTTGCCTGTCTACGTCAATCCCCTCTAGAGCTTTTTTCTTTACAGAATCAATCAGATTGTACTCGTTCATCTACAATTTCTCCCCTATCAATCCGTTTTCTTTAAGCCTTGGTATCAGCACACCGGCCACTACCGAACCTATTCCGGCTATTATGGCGTCTTTAAGCGCAAACGGTAGCACTCCTACTTTCACAGCTCCCATTATATCTATAGGGCTCTCTAAGACGTAGTTGAGTATCGCGTATAGATATGATGCTCCTATTACGTAAGTAAGCGCAAGCCCTATCAGCGCTCCGCCAAAAGCCCTCGCTATGCTGAATGACTTTGAGCTTTCAACAGCTTTTCCCACTATAAATGCGCAGACTACAAACCCTATAAGGTATCCGAAAGTCGGGCTCATAACATGCCCTATTCCCCCTTTTCCCCCTGCGAATATCGGCAGTCCTACAAGCCCCATAAATACGTAGAGTATCTGGGACATAGCGCCTTTTTTGGCTCCCAGTACTGCACCTGAAAGTATGCACATCAGAAACTGAAGTGTCACAGGCACCGGTGGAATAGGTATTGAGATAAATGCTCCAACTGCTGTCAGTACTGCGAACATCGCCACAAGTATCATGTCTTTTGTCTTCAAAAAAATCACCTCTTCAAATTTTATGATCAGCTAAGCTATACTATATTCTAATCTCTCGCCTAACCATTGTCAACCCGTTATTTATTCTTAGTTGACAATAGCTCGTGAAGTTGACAATATCCGCCTGCAGTAGTAACCTCTTTTTATACAATTCGAAATGGGGGATCAGATTGAAATTAAGTAAGAAATCTAAAAGCGTGCTTGTAAGCGCGGCTTTTTCAGCTTTATTCGGACTCTTGATGACATTTTGGGGAATGGGAAGGTATAGCGAGGACAAGCTTATATCTTTTCTTCTCTACACTGCCATGTTCTTTATACTTCATAGGGCAATGTCAAGCAAGTGGAAGTGATATCTTGTTTTCTAACAACAGCAAAATTTTGGAGATCAAAAAACTTGAAGCCTTATAACTAAACTTAAAGTAAAAAAGAGGAGGCTAGGCCTCCTCTTTCAGGGGTATTACAAGTGTAACAGTAGTTCCTTCGTCAACTTCGCTGTCAACTCTAAGCTCTCCCTTGTGCAGATTCATTATCTCTTTGCTTATGGCAAGACCTATGCCGCTTCCCGACTTCTTGCTCTTTCCCTTGAAGAACTTCTCATATATATGGTCCAAATCTTCTTTCGGAATCCCTATGCCCTCGTCTCTTATCTTCACGTAGACATATTCCTCGTCGCTGTCGGCTTCTACGTATACGTCTTTGCCCTCTGGAGTGAACTTTATGGCGTTATCTATTATATTTATAAAAACTTGTTTCAGCCTGTTCTTGTCTCCCACGACTAGCGGAAGTTCCTCTGTCCGATGATATAGCAAGTCTATACCGTCTTTTTTAGCCCTCAGCCTGGCTATGCTGACTATGTCCTCTAGCTCCGACCTTATGTCCACATCCTCTAGGTGGAGCACTATCCTTCCGCTCTCCATCTTTGAAAAGTCCAGCAGCTCCTCGACCATCTGTGAAAGTCTTGTAGTCTCTTTTATTATTATGTTGAGTCCAAGCCTCGCCTCTTCCTTGTCCTCGAAGTCCCCAGTGACTATTGTCTCGCTCCAGCCCTTTATGGAAGTGAGTGGAGTCCTGAGCTCATGCGAAATAGAGGATATGAACTCGTTTTTCAGATTGGCGCTGTTTACTATCTCCCCCGCCATGTAGTTTATGGTGTCTGCGAGTTCACCTATTTCGTCGTTGTAGTGCTTCTCTATACGTTCGGAAAACTGTCCTTCAGCCATCTTCTTGGCCACTTCGTTTATCTCGTTAAGCGGGTTTATGATGGACTTGCTGAAGAGCACGCTCATCATCATCATCATAGCCACCGTCAGCAGCACGAAGAGCATAGACACCATAAATATCTTTATTATAGTCTTGTTCGCCTCTTCAAGCGATGTGATATACCTTATGGCGCCTATCACTTCTCCAGAAGCTCTCTCTATCGGGCTAGACGCAGCCATTATCCTCTCCTCTGTCTCGGGGTCCCTGCCCTGCCAGGTCCCGAGATTTCCCTTCAGTGCCTCTGTATAGTCGCTTGTGTCTATTGTTCTATCCACGTAGAACCCGCTCGAGCTCACTATCACATCCCCCGAAGTATCGACTATCTGAAATTCAAGGCTTTCGTCATCTCTTCTCGGAAAATCTCTGACCATCCTGTCGGCTATCTCCTCTAGAGTGTAGTCGCTGCTGTCTAGGTATATATGGTAGAATTGAGTTGTATCGACAGCCCTGTCTGAAACTCTTCTGGATATATCGCCGTAGTAGTAGTTTTTTATGAAAATCATAAAGCCTATCTCCAGCACCATCAGCACTGCCAGTATTATTATCACATAGTTATAGACCCATCTCTTTTTTATTCCTTGCACTCTAGTCTTCCTTTCTCCATCTATAACCATACCCCCATACGGTCTTTATGTGTTTAGGGTTCGAAGGGTCGTCTTCCACCTTTCTTCTGAGCCTTCTTATATTCACGTCGACTATCTTAGGGTCTCCGAAGTAGTTCTCTCCCCATACGTTGTTCAGTATGTCCTCCCTCGTAAGCGACTGTTCTTCGTTCTCTATGAAAAGCTTTATTATAGAGTACTCTATCTGTGTAAGGTCGACTTCCTTCCCGTTCTTGTAGACTACCCTAGCAGACGGATCTATTTTGAAAGGTCCTGACTCCAGCTTCCCGCTGCCATCTCCCTTCAAGAGCTCTACCCTTCTGACCACCGCATCTATCCGCGCCACAAGCTCTGCTGGGCTGAAAGGCTTTGCCATGTAGTCGTCCGCCCCCATAGTAAGCCCTGATATCTTGTCGAGCTCTTGGGATTTAGCTGTGAGCATTATTATTCCCATGGTCCTGTCTTTTTCCCTTATCTTCTTGCATACCTCTAGCCCATCTATGCCTGGAAGCATGACATCAAGCACTGCCATGTCTATATCGTCATTTTGCTCCACTATTTCAAGCGCCTCTTCTCCTGTCCCTGCTTGAAGCACCTCATAGCCTGCGCGCTTAAGGTTTATAACTATAAACGCCCTTATATCATCCTCATCTTCTAGAACTAAAACCTTGGCCATTTCTAATCCTCCTCCTCACTTTTTAGCTTACCCTCTGCATCTAATTCCAGAAACACTCTTTCCATTTCCTCTGTTTGGCTGTAAAACTCAAGCGCCACCCTTGCATTTCCACCTTCTCGCTCAACTGCCGACATGTCCACGACTTCTCTTTTGTCTAAAAGATCTTCGCTTATAAACTCCATCTGACTGCTTCCTCGATTAAAGCTGTAGTAGTCAACCGATATAGCCCTCTCCTCTTGGTTGAGTATTATAATGTCGGAGCTTCCATTCTTGTCTAGGTCGTATATGACGTACTTGCTGTAGTCTATCTCGAAAAGCTTGTTGGGGTCCTTTCTGTAGGAGTATATGCTCATCTTGTATCTCCCAGTCTGGGACCTCTTGTCCGATGTGTTTATCACTAGCTCTTTCAGGCCGTCGCCCGTCACATCGGCCAACATCATTTCTTCAAACAATCTTCCCGGAACTTCCTCTTCCAACACGACTTCATAGCTTCCTCCGCTTTCTTCAAATACGCTCATGTGAAGAGAGCCTTCCTGTTCTTTTGAGTAAAAAACAAGTACTTCGTTTTTCCCGTCTCCATCTATATCCGACTTCTTCACAGCCGAAAGCCCTTGGTCTGAACTTATATTTTCAAGCTTAGCATCCTCGGACAAGCTCTCTTCCAGCATGCTGCTTATTCTCTCGTCTTCTTCGAACAATTTTGGAGGCTCAAGCAGCTCTTCAGGCGATACCCTCCAGTTGCACCCAGTGAGTCCTATTGCAAGAGCAATTAGAACGAGTATACACTTAGTTTTTTTTATAACAATCATCCTCTCTGCTCTAAGGCCTTGCGGCCTAATAACCTGATTATACATCATTATACCCACAGTTAGAAGATTACAAATGTTTTAAAATACTTTTCTAAGAAAAAAAGAGCCCTAGGCTCTTTTATTCTGCTGATTCCGAAGCAGCAAACATGTCCGCTGCCTTGTATGAACTTCTAACTAGAGGGCTTGATGCCACAAACTTAAATCCAAGCGCCAATGCCTCCTCTTTGTACTTCTCAAACTGGTCAGGATGAACGTACTCCACAAGCTCAACATGCTCATCTGAAGGTGGCAGATACTGTCCTACCGTCAGGAAGTCGCACCCTTTTTCCCTCAAGTCCTTGAAAACCTGTATTACTTCCTCTTCTTTCTCGCCAAGACCTAGCATTATACCTGTCTTTGTGAGCATGTTAGGATCAATTTTCTTGCTGTTCTCAAGCACTTCAAGTGACCTTTCGTATATCGCCATCGGCCTTACATCAGGGTATAGCCTTGGAACTGTCTCTATATTGTGGTTCAGTATATCCGGCTTTGCATCTACAACTACTTTAAGGGCGTCTACATCTCCCTGCAGGTCTGGTATAAGCACTTCCACTATTATCTTTGGATCCTTCTCTTTTATGGCTCTTATAGTCTTGGCGAAATGCTCAGCTCCACCGTCCTTTAGGTCGTCCCTTGTAACCGAAGTTATAACCACGTGCTGAAGTCCCAGCTTTACAGTTGCCTCTGCTACATTCTCAGGCTCTTCTGGATTTACAGCCTCTACAGGATTGCTGCTCACGTTGCAGAATCTACAGTTTCTAGTGCACTCTCTTCCAAGTATCATAAAAGTGGCCGTTCTCTTGCTGAAACACTCTGCCCTGTTCGGACAGTTTGCAGCTTCACATACGGTGTTAAGAGACAGGTCCTCCAGTATATGCTTTACATATCCCAGATTTTCTCCTTCTCTTTTCTTTATTCTAAGCCATTCAGGTTTTCTCTTTATAATCATCTCTACGCCTCCGTTACGAATTCAACTTCGTCATAATTAAATACTTCACAGAAATACTTTAAAACCTTCTCGTTTACATCTTTGAAGTCCTGCTTAGCTCCAAGCTCGAACTCTAGCGAAGTTGCCTCTCTTCCTGTTATTCCACAAGGCACTATATATTTAAAATGGTCCAGATTTGTGTTCACATTAAACGCAAACCCATGCATGGTAACCCATCTCTTTACAGAAAATCCAACCGCCGTTATCTTCTTGTTGTTCACCCATACTCCATTGTTTATCTCGTCTCTGTAGGACTCCAACCCATACTCCTTATGAGTTAGCCTTATTATCATTTCCTCTATATTGTACACATAGTCTTTAACTCCAAGTCTATGTCCCTTTAAATTTATTATGGGGTATCCCACTATCTGCCCCGGTCCATGGTAGGTTACGTCCCCACCTCTTCCTATATTTACGACTTCGATTCCTTCACTTTTAAGCGCTTCATCTGAAGCTATTATATTTTCCCTTTTGCCAGATCTTCCAAGTGTCAGCACTGGATTGTGCTCCACTAAGATAAGCGTATCCTCTATTTCATCTTTCTGCCTTTTATCTAAATACTCTTCCTGCAATTTAAGTGTTTCGTTGTAGTCACGCTTTCCGAGAGATAATACTTGTAATTTCAATTTCGAACATCTCCTATTTTTAATTAAAAATACCCTCTTGTTACAAGAGGGTATCTTCATTAAACTAACTGATATCTGTAGATAAGTGTTGCTTCACCGTTTCTCTCTTTTACACCAGCTTTTAGTATCTTAGCTTTTTGTCCTTCAACTTCTACTTCGTCAACTGACTCCATATATTTTGATACAGCTTCTGAGTACTCTATAGCCACAGGTTCTTTCACTCCCCACGGAAGTGCCATTACAGTTACGGCGTCTCAAGTATCACATATATTAGCTTTTCTATCAGCTATAGACGCTGTTAAGCTGTCTATTAGAGCTTTTTCTACATTACCATCTTGTGCGAACATTTAAAATTACCTCCTAGAAATGTATTTGTTTTTTCTATACATTTCTATTATAGTATAGATTCGCTTTATTCTCCATACCTTTTGTGTGAAATTTATAGCGAAATTTGTATGAAATTTGTATAAATTTATCCTTGGTAAGTTAATACGAGGTCTTTAGCTGCTTTACCTTCGTCTATTCTTCCAACTGGAGTGTTTTGAGGTGCAGACTTTAGTATCTCTGGATTAGATATAGCCTCGTCAGCTATCTTGTTCAGTATAGCTATGAACTCGTCCATAGTCTCTTTAGACTCTGTCTCTGTAGGCTCTATCATCATCGCCTCGTTTACTATAAGTGGGAAGTAAACTGTTGGTGGATGGTATCCGAAATCTAGAAGTCTCTTAGCTACGTCTAGAGTAGTGATTCCTGTTGAAGTGTCCTTTATTCCTCCAAGTACAAACTCATGCTTGCAAACTTGGTCTATTGGAAGCTTGTACTTCTCTTTAAGCTGCTTCATCATGTAGTTGGCGTTTAGAACAGCCATCTCGCTTACTTGCTTAAGTCCATCTGATCCATTCGCAAGTACGTAAGCGTAAGCTCTAACTAGAACTCCGAAGTGTCCGTGGAATCCTTTAAGTCTTCCTATTGAGTTAGGTCTGTCGTAGTCTAGTATAAACTCGTCGCCCTTCTTCTCTACTACAGGAGTAGGTAGGAACTCAACTAGGTCTTCTCTAACTCCAACTGGACCTGATCCTGGTCCTCCACCACCGTGTGGTGTAGACATAGTCTTGTGTAGGTTGTAGTGCATAACGTCAAATCCCATGTCTCCAGGTCTTACTTTACCCATTATTGCGTTCATGTTAGCTCCGTCATAGTAGCAAAGTCCACCTGCATTGTGCACTAGATTAGTTATCTCACATATGCTCTTCTCGAATAGTCCAAGTGTACTTGGGTTTGTAAGCATAAGTCCAGCTATAGCTCCTGGGTTCTCAGCTATTACTTCTTTAAGAGAATCTACGTTTACAGATCCGTCGTCATTTGACTTAACTTCTGCTATCTCAAATCCTGCAACGTATGCAGTAGATGGGTTAGTTCCGTGTGCCGAGTCTGGAACTATTATCTTAGTTCTCTGCTCTGCTTCTCCGTTTTTCTTGTGGTAAGCTTTTATAACCATAAGTCCAGTGAACTCTCCGTGAGCTCCTGCAGCTGGCTGTAGAGTAGTTCTAGCGAATCCAGCTATCTCTGAAAGCTTCATATCTAGGTCGTACATAAGCTCTAGAGCTCCCTGTACTGTAGACTCAGGCTGAAGTGGGTGAAGTGTAGTGAAACCTTCTAGTCTGCACATGTCTTCATTTACCTTAGGGTTGTACTTCATTGTACAAGATCCTAGTGGGTAGAACCCTTCGTCAACTCCGTAGTTCAGCTTAGAAAGATTAGTGTAGTGTCTAACTACGTCAAACTCGCTTACCTCTGGAAGTCCTACATTACCTTCTCTTAAAAGGTCTGAAGGCATTAGCTCACTTAAGCTCTTCTCTTCTACATCTAGCTTAGGAAGGCTATATCCCTTACGACCTTCTGATGACACTTCAAATATAACTTTGTTGTATCTTTTATTCATATTAGATCGCCTCCATTATACGAACTAGCTCGTCTATTTCTTCTTTAGTTCTCTTCTCTGTAACAGCTATAAGAACTCCGTTTCCATACTCTGCATAGTCTTTTCCTAGCTCATATCCTCCAAGTATGCCGCTCTTAAGTAGCTCTTCGTTGATCTTCTTAACGTCTGCGTCAGCAACTAGTGCAAACTCCTTGAAGAATGGCTTTCCTGGGAACATTGGCTTGAACTTTCCAGTAGCGACAAGCTTCTCGTAAGCATAGTGGGCTTTCTGCATGCTCTGAGTAGCAACTTCCTTAAGTCCTTGCTCTCCCATAAGGCTCATGTAGATTGTAGCCATAAGCATTATAAGTCCTTGGTTTGAACAGATGTTTGAAGTAGCCTTGTATCTTCTTATATGCTGCTCTCTAGCTTGAAGTGTAAGCACGAACGCTCTGTTTCCTTCAGCGTCTGTAGACTGTCCAACTACTCTTCCTGGTATCTTTCTAACTAGTTTCTTGTTTACAGAAAGGAATCCTAGGTATGGTCCACCGAATGACATTGGTATTCCAAGTGTCTGAGCCTCTCCAACTACTACGTCAGCTCCGAACTCTCCTGGAGCCTTTAGTATTCCAAGTGAAGATGGGTCAGTGTTCACTATGAACATAGACTTCTTGTCTGAATGTGCTACAGCCTCTAGTGCTCCTAGATCCTCAACTATTCCGAAGAAGTTAGGGCTCTTTACAACTAGTCCTGCAACGTCATCTCCCATAAGTGCTTTTGTAGCTTCTATATCTGTAGCTCCGTCTTTAAGTGGAGCAACTATTATCTCTATTCCCTTAGTCTCGTCAGCAGTCTTTATAACTTCTATAGTGTCTTTTCCAAGTCCAGCTGAAACAACTATCTTGCTTCTCTTAGTGTTTTCGCAAGCAAGTGCAACAGCCTCTGCAGTAGCAGTCTGTCCGTCGTACATAGATGCATTTGTAACTTCCATTCCAGTAAGTCTTGACATCATTGTCTGGAACTCGAATATAGCTGTAACAGTTCCCTGGCTGATCTCTGGCTGATAAGGAGTGTATGCTGTAAAGAACTCCTGTCTTAGGGCTATGTGGTTTATAACAGAAGGGCTGAAGTGGTCATATGCCCCTGCTCCCATAAAGCAAGTCAGTCCTGATTCGTTTTTATTAGCCAGCTCCTGTATGTGCTTTGTAAGCTCTAGCTCTGAAAGACCTTCGCCTATGTTAAGGTCGCCTTTAAATCTTAGATTTGATGGTATATCCACAAAAAGATCTTCTATAGAGTTAGCGCCTATGCTCTTAAGCAGTTCTTGCTGCTCAGCACTAGTGCTAGGTATATATCTATGCATGCATATTCCTCCTCGGTATTATAAGTATATTTATTTATAGCGACCTCTTTCTAATATTTATTTCTTAATCGAAACTTAGAAAAAGGTCGCTATACTTAGAAAGTTAAATCATTTTTAAATTATTCTGCACAGAATCCTTCGTACTGCTTTGAGTCCATTAGGTTGTCTAGCTCAGCCTTGTCGCTTAGCTCTACTTTTATTACCCAGTTAGCGTATGGATCTTCGTTTATTGCTCCAGGGTTGTCTTCTAGCTCTTCGTTTATAGCTACAACTTTTCCTGAAACTGGTGAGTGTGAGTCTGAAGCTGCTTTAACTGACTCTATAACTCCGTAAGTGTCTCCTGCTGATAGTTCGTCGTCTACCTCTGGTAGCTCTACGTAAACTATTTCTCCTAGTTGATGCTGAGCGTGATCTGATATACCTACTATAGCTACATCTCCCTCAACTTTTACCCAATCGTGGTCCTCTGAATAGAATAGTCCTTCTACTATTTTGCTCATTGCAATTCCTCCTCATTTTTTGTTTTAATTTTTTATTTTCACCTTTATAGGTTCGTCTCAAACCCAAATACATTATATATCGTTTCTGCTACAGTTTCAAACATTTTAGATTGCAGACGGATGCCTATTTAGGTTAAATTACTTAGACTTGTTGTGTCTTTCTAGGAACTTTCTGTCTCTTACAACTGCCTTAGCTTTTTTCTTTCTTATAACTATCTCTATCTCTGTTCCAATTGCAGTGTAGTCCTTGTCTAGCATAGCTAGTCCTATAGTCTTTCCTACAGATGGAGCAGCGTATCCTGTAGTTACATATCCTATGTCTTTTCCATCTACTTCTACTCTGTACTCGTGTCTTGGGATTCCCTTGTCTATCATCTCGAATCCAACTACTTTTCTAGCTAAAGTCTTGTTCTTGTTCTCTTCTTTTTGCTTAGCAAGCACGTCTTTACCTATGAAGTCAGCTTCTATAGCTGTGTTACAGAAGAATCCAAATCCTGCTTCTATAGGAGTGTTGTCTGCTGTAAGCTCGTTTCCGTAAAGTGGAAGGTTAGCCTCGAATCTAAGAGTGTCTCTACATCCTAGTCCAACTGGCTGGATTCCAAACTCTTCTCCAGCTTCGAATACAGCTTCCCAAACTTTTATAGCGTCGTCGTGTCCGAAGTAAACCTCGAATCCGTCTTCACCTGTGTATCCAGTTCTAGATATAAGCACGTTAGCTCCTGCAAGCTTCACGTTCTCTTTGAAGTGGAAGAATTTTATTTCGTCTAGATCAAAGTCAACTAGCTTCTGAAGAGTCTCTTGAGCCTTTGGCCCTTGAACAGCTATCTCTGAAACGTTTGGAGAGTTGTCTGTAACTGTTACATCGAACTTTGAAGCGTGTGAGTTTATCCACTCAACGTCTTTGTCTATGTTAGCAGCGTTTACAACTAGAAGAAGATCTTCCTCGCTACGCTTGTAAACTAGAAGGTCGTCAACCACTCCACCGTTTTCATAACAGAAGTAAGTGTATATAACTTGTCCTGCTCCTATAGAGTCTAGGTCGTTTGTCATAAGGTACTGAATGAATTTAGCAGCCTCTGGCCCTTGGATCTCTATTTCTCCCATGTGAGAAACGTCGAATACTCCAACTGCATTTCTAACTGCTTCGTGCTCTGCTACAAGTCCTAGTCCTGCGAAGTCGCTTGATAGTTCCCATCCTGCGTACTCTACTATTTTTCCGCCATGCTTAACATGCATGTCATATAGTGCCGTTTTTTTACCCATTCAAAATTCCTCCTTTTTTATATGAAAAACCTTCGTCTTGATTTTAAATCAGGGGAGTTGCAAACCCTGTATACAGTTGATATAGAGGTCTTATGTATATCCTAGGACTCCCTGTCATCATAGTATAATATATGGTTTTCATTTTCAAGAATTGATATTTTATTAACAGTTTTATTGCATTTTATTAACTACTCCATGGCTAGAACCGAGACAGACTGGACTCCCAGTATGCTGTCTAGCTCGCCTATAAGCTCATCTAGGGACTTTGTAAGTCCGTTTGATTCTATCGTGATATTGACGCTGGCGATATGGTTTATCGGTATTTCCTGGTTGATAGTAAGGATATTCCCTCCATTTGCCGATATCACCTGAAGCACATTTGAAAGCACTCCCTGCATATGGTTCAGCATAAAGGAGATTATGACCTTTTTTCCAGCTTCATTTTCAGAGTAGGAAAACACCTTGTCCTTGTACTTGTAGAAGGTGCTTCTGCTAACTCCAACAGTTCTAGTGGCCTCCGTAACTTCTCTGACCTTTCCAGATCTCAGAAGCTCTTTGGCCATCATGACCTTTTCAAATACGTCTGGAAGTATTTCTTTATCTATAACTAGATATCTATCAGACATCTCTATAACTCCCCCCAAGGCATCACCGTCTAAAAGAGAATCCACCCTAGTAAGTCTTTACTATAGCTCCTCTTTTGTCCAGGTGTAGCTCTTTTATGTCCCAGTAGTATTTTAGATTGTTTACATGGGATCTCAGCTTGGTGTAGACGCTTCTGTCGTTTACATCTACAGCTATTAGTATAGTGGGTCCTGCCCCGCTTAGAAAAGCTCCGTAGGCCCCTGCATTCTCGCTCTCCTCTATTATGGAGTCGTATCCATCTATAAGTCCGCCTCTGTACTGCTGGTGGAGCCTGTCTTTTCCGGCGACTCTCAGCATCTCAAACTCTCCGTTTGCAAGCGCCGAGGTCATAAGCGCAACCCTGCCTACGTTGTATACTGCATCTTCAAAGCTCACCACTTTTGGAAGTATACCTCTGGCCTTCTGGGTGGACAGCTTGAAATTAGGTATGAGAGCATAGAACTTGAGTCCGTGCTTTACCCTCACCTTGCTTGAATAAACCTTGCCGTCTTCGTATACAGACGTCACGCACCCACCTAGCAGTGCAGGCGCTATATTGTCTGGATGCCCCTCTAACTCTGTGGCAAGCTCGAGTATCTCCTGTCGGCTTAGCTTTCTTCCAGTCATCTCGTTTGCGCCTATTATTCCGGCCACTATGCAAGTTGCGCTGCTTCCAAGCCCTCTTGAAACTGGAACATCTGTTTCCGAAGTTATCTTTATTCCGCTCGGCTCGTACCCAATTTTTTCAAAACATTTCTTCATGGCTATATATATAAGGTTGTCTTCGTCTTCGAAGCTCTTCTCAGTACCCTCGACTATTATCCCCGATTCCAGCTCTTGGAACGTAAACTTGTTATAAAGGTTTAGGGCTAGCCCCATACAGTCGAATCCGGGCCCTAGGTTTGCGCTTGTAGCTGGCACTATCACTTCTATCATCTTATTCACCTACATTCAAAAGTTTCTTTATCTTTTCCTTCATTTCAGCCTTCTTGCAGAGCTCCTTGTGAAGTATTTCACGCTCCTCTATCTTGTATATGCTCTTAGGTATCTCGAGTCCTGTCTTCTCTGAAAGCTCATATACGAGCTCAAAGTCAGACTTGTCCTCTGTATCTAGTCCAAGCGCTCCAGCCACAGACCTTGTGAACTTGAACGGGCTTGCCGTCGACGCTATAAGCATCTCTTTGTCGTCCCCTGTCTCTTTTAGGTACTTCTCATAGGCAGCGTAGGCTACGGCAGTGTGAGTGTCCATCACATATCCGTGCTTTTCGTAGACCTGCTTTATAGTCTCTAGAGTCTCAGCTTCGTCAGTGTAGCTTCCGTAGAAGTCCTCTAGCTTCGACTTTATATCTTCATCTAATGTGTACTTGCCTGTTTTCGTTAGGCTTTCCATCATCTCAGAAACTTTTGCGCTGTCTTTTCCGCTTATCTCATATAGCAGCCTCTCTAGGTTGCTCGATATCAGTATGTCCATAGAAGGAGATATAGTAAGCTTAAGCTCTCTGTTCTTGTCGTACTCTCCAGTCTGGAAGAAGTCGAACAGCACGTTGTTCTCGTTAGAAGCACATACAAGCTTGTCTATAGGAAGCCCCATTGACTTTGCGTAGTACGCCGCCAGTATGTTTCCAAAGTTTCCGGTAGGCACTGTTACGTTTATAGA
This sequence comes from Andreesenia angusta, assembly GCF_001855385.1. NCBI lineage: Bacteria > Bacillati > Bacillota > Tissierellia > Tissierellales > Gottschalkiaceae > Andreesenia > Andreesenia angusta. The sequence goes on from NZ_MKIE01000011.1 coordinate 33,834, forward strand.
CTCTCCTTCCGATACCTTGCCTGCTCTTAGAAGCTCCATGTATCCGTAGAAGTAGTATACAACCTGTGGTACAAGCCTTCCTATGTTTATGGAGTTCGCAGAAGATAACTCATATCCGCTTGCCTTCAATGCGCTTCTAAAGCTTTCGTTGTTGAATGCCTCTTTTACCCCGTTTTGGGCGTCGTCGAAGTTTCCGTCTATTCCGACTACGAAGGTGTTGTCCCCTTCTTGGGTTATCATCTGTCTCTCCTGTACCTCGCTCACTCCCGACTTAGGGTAGAAGACTATTATCTTGGTTCCGTTCACGTCCTTGAACCCCTCTAGCGCAGCCTTGCCTGTGTCTCCTGAAGTCGCTGTGAGTATCACCACTTCGTCGCTATAGCTTAGCTTTTTCATAGCTGTGCTTATGAAGTACGGCAGTATTGAAAGCGCCATGTCCTTGAAGGCGAGCGTAGGTCCGTGGTATAGCTCTAGGAAATTGGCTTTTTCTATAGACTCCACTGGAACTATCTCTTCTCTGCTGAACTTCTCGTCATACGCCCCTTCTACACAGGCCGAAAGCTCCTCTGGTGTAAAATCAGGAAAGAACTTGCCTATTACGTATTTTGCAAGCGACCTGTAGTCCATCGTCTTCAAATCTGAAAGGCTTCTGTCTAGCTTCGGTATTTCAGACGGTATGTAAAGTCCTCCATCATCTGCTATTCCCTTTATTATGGCTTCCACGCAGTTCACAGCTGCGCCGCCTCTAGTGCTTTTGTATTCCATGCTCATATGCTCACCCCTCGTTGTATTTAAACCCTTATTCGAATCTATCTATTTATTATACTATAATATGCTCGCCCAAATAGTTTAAAAAAGTTGTTTTAATAATATATGATATATGATATAATGTTTTTCAGTAAAAGACAAGTGTTTTTTATCGGTTGACACGAGAGCTCAAGCTGTTTATTTTAGAACGCTTCCGAGCTTAACGATATAACAGATTTGAAAGGAGATATATTATGATTAAATTGGGTGTTTTGGGTCTTGGAACTGTTGGTTCTGGCGTATACGAGATAGTGAAGTACAGAAGCGATATGCTGAAAAAGGCTACAGGCGAGGATATAGAGATAGCTAAGATTCTGGTAAGAGACAGCTCAAAGGACAGGGGTCTTGACGTGGCTGAAGGAGTTATGACTGAAAATCCTGACGACATACTGGACAACCCTGAGATAGACATAGTTGTAGAGGTTATGGGCGGCATAGACAAGGCCTACAGCTACATAGTCCGTGCCCTTAAAGCCGGAAAGCACGTAGTTACAGCCAACAAAGCCGTGATTTCGCTTCACATGGAAGAGCTTCACAAGCTTGCAGAGGAAAACAACTGCGGGCTGCTCTACGAGGCCAGCGTTGCCGGTGGAATCCCTATAATCAAAAACCTTAAGGAAATCCTGAAGATAAACAAGGTAGACGACATAAAGGGCATACTGAACGGGACTACAAACTTCATACTTACAAAGATGTACGACGAGGACTTGAGCTTTGAAGAAGCCCTTTCACTTGCCCATAAGTACGGCTATGCAGAGGCAGACCCTACAGATGACGTTGAAGGATACGACGCTGCCAGAAAGATATCTATACTTGCGTCGCTTGCATACGGAACACATGCCAGCATAGACGACGTGCTCTGCTACGGAATAACTTCCATAAGGACTATCGACGTGGTGGAGTTCAAGAAGATGGGCTTTGTGCCTAAGCTTCTAGGATGCTCTACTAGAAGAGACAACTCTTTCTCTGCAATCGTAGAGCCTATACTAGTGGAGGAGAACTCCATGTTCGCATCCGTAAAGGACGCTTTCAACTTGGTGGACGTGCTGGGCGACAATTTAGGCGAGCTTGAGTTCTACGGAAAAGGAGCTGGAAAAGAGCCTACTGGAAACGCAGTTGTAATGGACATAATAGATATAATCCTGAAAAACTACAGCGAGTTTAAGTTCGAAGTGGACAAGTCTATATCCTCTGACAAGGGCAATCTCTTTACAGGTCTTCACTACCTGAGAGTCTCTGTAGACCGAGAAGAGGACAAGGCCGCTGTGGTGGAAAAGCTGAACGCTTCTGGAGTGCAGTGCAAGTACAAAGAGCTTGAAAGAGACATAATAATCGTGACTGAGAGAATCTCTTCAAACAGAATAGAGAAGCTTGCAAAAGAAGACTTGGGGCTTGCCAAAAAGACTTTTGCATACCTTAGAATCGAAAGTGAAAGCCTTGTTTCAATAGATCAGTTGAACATTTAACTTAAAGGAGTCTTGATATATGGATAATATAGTTGTGCAAAAATACGGTGGGACTTCGGTTGGAACTCCCGAGAGAATTAAAAACGTGGCCAGAAGAGTCATCGCGACAAAAGAGGCCGGAAACAAAGTAGTTGTAGTTGTCTCTGCCATGGGAAAATCCACAGATCACCTGGTGGACCTTGCCAGGGAAGTGAATATAAACCCGTCTAGCAGAGAGATGGACATGCTCCTTTCAAGTGGCGAGCAGGTTTCAATAGCCATGCTTGCTATGGCCATTGGTGGCCTTGGGCACGATGCCATATCTCTTACTGGCCCTCAGTGCGGGGTCAAGACGACTAGCTACCACAGAAACGCCAGGATAACAGAGATACAGAACGAGAGACTTCTCTCTGAACTTGAAGCCCATGGCATCGTGGTGGTTGCAGGATTCCAGGGTATGAACGAAGAGTGCGACATAACCACTCTAGGAAGAGGTGGATCTGACACCTCTGCAGTGGCACTTGCATGTGCACTTGGGGCGGATAAATGCGAGATCTACACAGATGTCGACGGTGTCTACACTACAGACCCTAGAAAAGTGCCTGAGGCCAAGAAGATAGACAGAATATCGTATGACGAAATGCTTGAGCTTGCAAGCCTTGGAGCTGGGGTACTTCACCCTAGGTCGGTCGAGCTAGCTCGTAAAAACAATATGAAACTAATAGTTCGTTCCAGCTTAAACGAAAATCCTGGAACAGAAGTCGTGGAGGTGAGTGCTTTGGAAAAAGCAATAGTAAGCGGTGTTACAATGGATGAGAATATAGTCAAAATTTCAGTTTTAGAGGTGCCTGACAGACCAGGTATAGCGTTCAAACTCTTCTCTGCACTGGCTGCAAACAACGTGTTCTTTGACATGATAATACAGAATGTAACTCAGAAAAATGTAAACGACATAACTTTCACTGTAAAGTCGGACGATCTTCAGGACGCCCTTGCAGTTACTTCTAAAGTGAGCGAAGAGCTTGGAGCTACAAAAGTCGTTTATGATGAAGACGTGGTGAAGGTGTCTATAGTTGGGACTGGCATAGCCGGAAGTGCGGATATAGCTTCTGCTTTCTTCCAGACGCTTTCTGATCTTGGGATAAACATCCAGATGATAAGCACTGCTGAAATCAAGATATCTTGCATAATAGAGAAGGAAAAAGGAGAAGAAGCGCTTAAAGCTCTTCACCATAAGTTCTGCGAATAGAAAAGTGGCGAAAGCCACTTTTTTTTGCATTAAAAAAGAGACTAAAAATAGTTTCTCATATTTTTAGTCTCTCTAAGTATCTTAAAAAATTCACTCAGTATACCTGAGCATTCAGTTTTCATTATATCCCATTTTATCTCAACTCTGTGGTTGCTGAAGCTATTTTGAAGCAAGTTCAAATTCGAGCCGCAAGCACCCATTCTGCTATCTCTTGTGCCTATTACAATCCTGTCTATCCTGGAGTTCACTATGGCTCCTGCACACATAGGACAGGGCTCTAGCGTCACGTACATGGTGCATCCTATAAGTCTCCAGCCACCCAGTGTTCTGCTGGCCTGTCTTATGGCCATCATCTCTGCGTGGGCAGTAGGGTCCTTCGAGCTTTCCTTTACATTGTAGCCTCTTCCCACTACTTTATTCCCTTTTACTATCACAGCTCCAACTGGAACTTCTCCTATTTCAAAGGCCTTCTTAGCCTCTTCATAGGCCAGCTTCATAAAGTAATTCTCCATATTTTCACCTTTTCAATGGTGCTCCCGAGAGGATTTGAACCCCTGGCCTTCCCCTTAGGAGGGGGACGCTCTATCCACCTGAGCTACGGAAGCACATCTTACAGATAATAATTCTATACTAAACTCTCACCTTTGTCAAATATATTTCTCTATATAAGCGATTTAAAGAAGTTGGAGATCCCTATTCTGATCAGCTTAAACCTGCTTATCTTTGATTTCACCGTGAGGTCTATATCCTTCTCCACATCTCCATAGCTCAAGTGTAGAGTTCCCACTACATCCCCTGGCTCTATTGGAAGCTCTATGTCTGACTTCATTACAACCTCTTGCTTTGGGACGTCATCGTCTTTTTTCAAGAATACCTCCACGTCTTCCACTGGATATAGCTCGATTCTCTGGTGTTTGGAGCTTCCTATGCTTCGCTCGCCAACTGTCTCTTCCTTTAAATATAGGCTGATTCTGCTGTAGTCGTTTATAAGAGTTTCCATCAACTTCTTGGACTTCTCAAGCCTTGACTGCTCACTGTCAGCTCCCATGACTATCCCTATGACCCTGTTGCCGTCTTGCTGTTCCGCTGTGGCCACAAGGCATCTTCCAGCCTTGTCAGTATACCCCGTCTTGAGTCCGTCCACCCCTTTTACGACTCCGAGTAGAGGGTTTGTGTTTTTCCCGGAGAAATTCCTCTCCTCGATTACCAAACTTGATTTTTCAGTCGTACTTATTATCTCAGGGTACTTTGAGAGTATATGGGCGCTCAGCTTGTACAGCTCTTTAGCTGTCATAGTATTCTCGTTTCCATCCTTGTCTGGAAGTCCGTTTGAAGTGTAGAAAACAGTGTTGTCGAGTCCAAGCTCTGTTGCCTTTTGATTCATAATCTCTACAAACCCAGCTTCAGAGCCTCCAAAGTGCTTTGCAAGGGCCAGGCAGGCGTCATTTCCCGAGACTATCATTATGCCCTCTAGCAGATCTTCCACTTTCACTTTTTCACCTTCTCTCAGGAGAAAGCTAGACCCTCCGGTGTTTGCAACTTCCGAGTCAACTGTGACTCTGTCTTTCAAGCTACTTCTGCCTTTTGCTATCTCGTCTTTCACGACAAGGTAAGTCATAAGCTTTGTGGTACTAGCTATCGCTATTTTTTCATCTCCATTGTAGTTGTAGACTATGTCCCCAGTGCTATAATCCACTCCAAGCACAGCATTCGTATTTAACTCTAAGTCTTCAGCCAGCGATGTCCCTGCTGTAGTGAATAAAAGCATGAACACAACCAGCCATTGAAATATTTTATTTTTCAAACCGTACCTCCTATGCCAAATATACCTATTCAGTTTTATCTTCTGAATAGGTATATCTAAAATCAATAGCCTGAATTATCTTATCTTATCTATTCCGCCCATGTAAGGCACTAGTACCTCTGGGATATCTATGCTTCCATCCCTATTTTGGAAGTTTTCAAGCACCGCCGCAAAAGCCCTTCCCACTGCAAGTCCAGACCCATTCAATGTATGCACATATTCCACTTTTCCTGACTCTGAAGATCTGTACCTTATGTTGGCTCTTCTGGCCTGGTAGTCCTCAAAATTGCTGCAAGATGAAATCTCTACATACCTGTTGTAGCTAGGCATCCAAACCTCTATGTCGTAAGTCTTGGCTGAAGAAAAGCCTAAGTCTCCAGTACAAAGCGCCACTACCCTGTAAGGTATCTTTAAGAGCTGTAGTATTTTCTCTGCGTTGTTCGTAAGCTTTTCAAGCTCGTCATATGAAGTGCTTGGCTCTACCAGCTTCACAAGCTCCACCTTGTCAAACTGATGGTTTCTTATGACTCCTCTAGTATCTCTTCCCGCTGACCCTGCTTCCTGTCTAAAGCAAGGAGTATAAGCCGTGTTGTAGATTGGAAGCTGATCTTCCTCTAGTATCTCTCCCCTGTGTATGTTTGTAACTGGAACTTCTGCTGTAGGGATTAAATAGTAGTCTTTCCCCTCTAGCTTGAACATATCGTCCTCGAACTTAGGAAGCTGTCCTGTTCCTGTCATGCTCTCTTTGTTCGCCATGAAAGGCGGTGCCACCTCTCTGTATCCATGCTCTTCTGTATGTGTGTTTAACATAAAGTTCATAAGCGCTCTCTCAAGTCTAGCCCCCATACCTTTAAAAAGCGTGAATCTAGCTCCAGTTATCTTAGAGGCCCTCTCAAAGTCCAGTATGTCAAGGTCTGTTCCCAAGTCCCAATGGGCCTTTATTTCAAAGTCAAACTCCCTTGGCTCTCCCCATTTTCTTATCTCTATGTTTTCTTCATCCGAGTCGCCCTTAACCACATCAGGATGAGGTACGTTTGGAATAGTCAGTATCAATTCGCCTATTTCAGTTTCCACCTCTTTAAGCTCAGAGTCTAGCTCTCCTACTTGGCTTGAAAGCTCTTTCATATCGCGAAGTATTTCACTCACATCCTTGCCTTCCTTCTTGAGGGCCGGAATCTGCTTTGAAACCTCGTTTTGCTTTGCCTTCATCTCCTCTACTTTTGCAATTATATTTCTTCTGCTCTCGTCAAGCTCTACCACTCTATCTATGTTGTAGTTCCCGCCTCTCTTCTCTAGGCCAGCCTTCACTTCCTCTAAGTTGAATCTGATTCTCTTTATGTCTAGCATATGTAAAGTTCACTCCTCTGTTCTTTATTTGAACAATATTATATCATATATCCATCTCTTTAGACATATTTAAAGATTTTGCAAGCTTGTATAGTATTAATCTATGTCTTAAAACTCTTATGTTACAAAAACTCAATTATTATTTCCTTCACAATCTCCAGCTTCCTATGATAAAATAAATTTATCTTATCATTCGTTTTATGAAAAGGTTTTCATATTAAAAAAGGCTTTTGCCGTAAAAGAAAACGGGTATAGAGTGAAATGGTAGGACTATTATTTTTTAGGAGGGATTTACAATGAGTCAAGCTTCAGTAGGTTTTTTCGAAAAAGCATTTAAGCTTAAAGAAAACCAAACTACCTCTAAGGTAGAAATTACAGCTGGAATCACAACATTTGTAACAATGGCGTACATTCTAGTTGTAAACCCGCTAATACTTGCGGACGCTGGTATGGATAAAGGCGCTGTCTTCACAGCTACAGCCGTTTCTTCCATAGTGGCAACTTTGATAATGGCATTTTACGCTAACTATCCATTTGTACTGAGTGCTGGAATGGGACTAAACGCATTCTTCGCCTATTCAGTTGTGCTCGGAATGGGTCATTCTTGGGAATTTGCACTTACGGCAGTCTTTATCGAAGGTGTAATCTTCATTCTTTTAACTTTCGTAAATGTCCGTGAGGCAATAGTCAACGCTATACCGCTTACACTGAAACACGCTGTTTCAGCTGGTATAGGTCTCTTTATAGCTTTTATAGGCTTTAAAGGGTCTGGGCTTATAGTCTCAAGTGAAGCTACTTTTGTGGCATTAGGAGAAGTCACTTCTCCTACAGTAATAGTTTCAATAGTTGGACTTCTAGTGGCTATATTCTTTATGGCTAAGAACGTGCAAGGAGCGCTTCTGATAGCTGTTCTAGTTGGAACTATAGTGGGTATACCTCTAGGGGTAACTCAGATGCCGTCTTCGATTTTCAGTCTTCCGCCATCGCTTGCGCCTACGGCTTTCGCGTTCACAAGGGTTGGGTTGAGTGAAATACTGACTTTCGACATGTTTATGGTAACTCTGACTTTCCTATTCGTCGACCTTTTCGACACTATAGGTATGCTTGTAGGTACGGCAGCTAAAGCCAATATGCTAGACGACGAAGGAAAGCTTCCACGTGTAAGACCTGCGCTCTTTGCCGATGCAGTTGGTACTACGCTTGGTGCTTGTCTTGGAACTAGTACTATAACTACTTTTGCAGAGTCTGCATCTGGTATCTCTGTTGGAGGTAGAACTGGACTTACTGCTTTTACTTCAGCTATACTGTTTGCAATAGCGCTTTTCTTCGCACCGCTTTTCACTGCGATTCCTGAAGCTGCTACTGCTCCAGCGCTGATAATGGTTGGTTCGTTTATGCTTGGATCTGTGCTTTCTATCGACTTTGACGATATCACAGAGGCTTTCCCTGCATTCCTTACAATAATAATGATGCCGCTCACTTATAGTATAGGTGACGGACTTATGTTCGGTATAATAAGCTACTCTGCTGCAAAGCTGCTTTCAGGTAGAGTCAAAGAAGCATCGCCAGTTATGTACGTTCTAGCGGTGATATTCATACTAAGGCTTGTACTGACTTAGAGTTTTAAAAAATGCAAAATATTTGAATTATTTCTGATGAATATATTGTTGGAAGGAATTTTTCTCCAGGGAAAAGTTCCTTTTCTTTTCTAAATATTAGTACGATTTGTACGGGTTGGGCTGAGGGATCATTATTGAGAGGAGTTTTAAATGACGATTTAAGAAGCTTTGTATTGATTTTGGGTATGTATTTGAAAACAAAAACTAATTCGAGGTGATTTTAATGAGTAATTTAAAAGCTTTAAAAGGGAATGTAGTTTTCACTCCTTCATTTGGGGAGTATAAAATAGTTAAAAACGGATATGTTGTATTTGAAGGAAAGAACGTAGTAGGCACTTTTGAGAGCTTGCCAGAAGAGTATTCCGCTGCAGAAGTAGTCGACCATGGAGACAAGCTTATAATCCCAGGTTTTGTAGACCTACACCTTCACGCTCCTCAGTTTGCAAACAGAGGGCTTGGTATAGACAAGGAGCTACTAGAGTGGCTTAAAGTCTACACTTTCCCAGAGGAGTCTAAGTACCAGGACATCGATTTTGCCAAGAAAGCTTATCAAAACTTTGTATACGAGCTTTGGAAGCATGGAACTACAAGATCTGTAGTATTTGCAACGCTACACAATGAGTCAACTATATTGCTTATGGATCTTATGGACAAGGTTGGTCTAGGAGCTCTAGTAGGAAAGGTGAATATGGACAGAAACTGTCCTGACTTCTATATAGAGGACACTCAGAAATCTATAGAGGACACTGAGTCTTTCATAAAGGCCACTATAGACAAGTATGAGAACATAAAGCCTATCATAACGCCTAGGTTCGTGCCTACATGTACTGGAGAGCTTATGGAAGGGTTAGGAGAGCTTGCTAGAAAGTACAGTGTAAAGGTCCAGTCTCACCTGTCTGAAAACAGAGGAGAAGTTGAGTGGGTCAAGGAACTTCACCCTGAATGCTCTTCTTATGCAGGTGTGTATGAGAAGTACGGCTTATTCGGTGGAGATGTTCCCACTGTAATGGCTCACTGTGTATGGAATACGGCTGAAGAGATGGAACTTATGGCCAAGAACAAGGTGTTTGTAGCACACTCTCCTTATTCTAACCTGAACATTTCAAGCGGTATAGCTCCTGTAAGGGAATTTATAACTAAAGGCATACCTGTAGGGCTTGCAACTGACATATCAGGTGGACATGATGTGTCCATGGCTTCGGTTATAGCTGTATCTGCTCAAGTTTCAAACATGAGATGGGTCTATGTGGATGAAAACTACAAGCCTCTAAACACTCCAGAGCTGTTCTACCTTGCAACTAAAGGTGGCGGAGAGTTCTTCGGCAAAGTGGGATCTTTCGAATCCGGTTATGAGTTCGATGCGCTTGTAATAGACGACTCAAGCCTTGCTGACGTAAACGAAAGATCGATAGAGGAAAGACTTCAGAGATATATCTACATCGGTGACGACAGAAACATAGTTGAAAGATACGTAGCCGGCGTAAAACTTGAAGAACCGAAGTTCTAGTATATAAATATAGCAGCTAGGGAATATCCCTAGCTGCTATTCTTTTTGCAGACTGTATAGTTTCAAGTCTCCGTCTTTTATCCAGTTCTTTTTCTTTAAAACCTTGTAAACTGCGTAGGAGATTATTCCTGGCAGTATAAAGTGAAGCAGAGCTATCTTGTATATGCTCTCGGGTCCCATGACGCTCAATGTGGAAAACTGGCCTACAAGTCCGCTTGTCCCCATTCCTGAACCTATGCTGTCACCCTCCATCTTGAAAACAGTAGTCCCAACAGGACCAAGTATTGCCGATGCCACTATCGGTGGTATAAGCGTCTTTGGATTTTTGACTATATTGGATATCTGTATCATAGATGTCCCAAGCCCTTGGGCTATAAAGCCTCCAAACCCATTTTCCCTAAATGAAATCACAGCAAAACCTATCATCTGGCAGGAGCAGCCTATTATGGCAGCTCCTGAAGCCAGGCCACTGAGACCAAGTGATATTCCGATTGCAGCAGAGCTTATGGGCATGGTAAGTATAAAGCCCATGATCACAGATACAAGTATGCCCATAACCACCGGCTGCTGCATGGTTGCAAAGTTTATGACTTCCCCTACGGCTTTCATAAACGAAGATATTATCGGAGCAAGGTAGTATCCGGCTATCCCTCCTGTAACTATGGTCACTGCAGGCACTAGTATTATGTCCAGCTTTGTCTTGCCACTCACGAGTTTTGAGATCTCCACTCCTACAAGCGAGGAGAGCAGTGCCCCCACAGGTTCCCCTATGGATATACTCGCCACACCCTCAGGGTTTATGCTTATGCCTCCGCCGCCAATCGATCCAGCCACGACTCCTGCAAATATTCCAAGTGGAGACGCTCCCACGCTATACGCCACCCCTGCGCCTATCGCTGGAGCCATTGTGTACTGGGCAAGCTGCCCCAGCCTCTCTAGAAGCTCAAGTCCTGTGAAAATCCCAACTTGCTTTAATATAAGCCCTATTATAAGCGATGAGAAAAGCCCAAGCGCCATTCCGTTCAGGACTTTTATAGCGTACTCTCTTATGTTTTTATTTTTCAAATTTCCACCCCTTAGACCAAAAAATTATACTTTCTAAGCTCGTCCATCATCTTCTCGAAAGTCTCCTCGTTTGGGACTTCCACTGTATGGATGTGTATCCCTTCTGTAAGAGCTGAAAGCGGCTCTATGTCCTGCTTTGATATCCTATCCATAAAGTCCACCAAGTCCTCTTTGCAGTTTATATTTAAATTTCCCACTATCTCCCCGTATACAGGATGCTCTACCACTACGTCTATTATCCTGGCTCCATAGTCCAGCATTATGCCAAGTTCGTCTGCAAGCCCTTCCCTAGAGTGCTTTACAGCCACCTTTTTCAATAGATTGTTCTCCGAAGGCTTTATTATTATGTATCCATTCGGAGTGGCTATAACCGGTAGCCCTTCTGCTCTGAGTATTGCTATATCCTGTACGATAACCTGCCTTGAGACTCCAAATAGCTTGGCAAGCTCTGTACCCTTAAGCGGACCTTCGCTTTTATTTAGCTCTTCCCCTATGCATCTTCTTCTTTCCTCTGTGTTCAAACTTCTCACCTCTAGACTATATTTAGCGATATATCTATGCTTTTCGCTGAATGAGTAAGGGCTCCAACCGATATTATATCCACCCCTGTCTGCGCTATGTTGACTATATTCTCCTCGCTTATATTCCCCGAAGCCTCTAGCACTGCTCTTCCCTTGTTTATTGAGACGGCCATTCTCATGTCCTCAAGCGTCATATTGTCAAGCATGATTATATCCGCCTTCGCCTTTAGGGCCTCTTTCAGCTGATCCAAACTCTCTACTTCAACCTCAACTGTTATTGTGTGGGACACTTCTGCTCTGACCCTCTTGACCGCTTCCTCTATGCTCCCCACAGCCTTTATGTGATTGTCTTTTATCATCACCGAGTCCGAAAGGCTGTACCTGTGGTTGTAGCAACCGCTTATCTTGACGGCGTACTTTTCAAGCAGCCTAAGCCCAGGCGTAGTCTTTCTGGTGTCCGATATCCTCACAGGGTAGTCCTCTACAAGGCTTGAGAGAGTGTAACCCATAGTCGAGATCCCCGACATCCTCTGGAGGAAATTGAGCGCAACTCGCTCTCCTTTGAGTATACTTATAAGCCTTCCTTTTATGACTGCTACTTCCTCCCCGCTCTGAACTATATCTCCGTCGGACTTTTTAAACTCCACCTCTATTTCCTCGTCTACCATCTCGAAAACCCATTTAAGCACATCTAGCCCTGATACTATCCCAAATTCCTTGAATATAACCGACGCTTCTCCCATGCTCTCCCTGTCTAGAAGGTAGTCGTTTGTATTGTCTATCCCGTTTATGTCCTCAAGTATTGCAACCTCTATTATCTTGTTTACAGCTAGTTTATTTAACATATCATTTCTCCCCTCTCTATATAATGTGCTCCCAGACTCTCTTTCCTGCACTTTGCAGAATAGGCCACAAGCTTAGCCACAGTTATCATATTCAGGATTTCATTGTACTCAACCGTGCAGGACTCTCTGCCTAAAAGCGAACTTTCTAAGGATTTAAGCTCCTCTATCGCCTCAGATATTCCCATGTCGGTTCTAACTATCCCGAGTTTAGACTCCATGATATTTTTAACTAAAGCTCTCTTTTGATTGTAGAACTCCGAGCCTAGTTCATCACCCTGTACTTCTCCACGTCCTTCAATTTCTTGCTCTTCGAAAGACAGTTTTTCAAGCTTGTTTATATTTTGAGCTATCCTGTTTGCAAAGACTATCCCCTCCAAAAGGGAATTGCTTGCGAGCCTGTTCCCTCCGTGCACCCCTGTACAGGCACACTCTCCGCAGGCGTAGAGTCCGGTTATATTAGTATTACCCATTAGATCGGTTTCTATTCCGCCCATTATATAGTGCTCTGCGGGCCTGACCTCTATCAAGTCCCTGGAGATATCTATCCCCACCCTCAGGCAGTTTTCATATATTGTCGGGAATCTGTTTTTTAGATGCTCCTCGCTTTCGTGCCTTATATCCAAGTATACTTTTCTGCCCTCAGACAGCTCTCTGTATATTCCACGTGAAACAATATCTCTAGGGGCAAGCTCACCCATCTCATGGTAATTGTCCATAAACCTAATGCCGTTTTCATTTATCAGCTTGGCTCCTTCCCCTCTCAGAGACTCCGAAATCAAGAATCTCTTGCTTTCACTCTCCAGATAAAAAGAAGTTGGATGGAACTGTATAAACTCCATGTCCTTGACTTTCGCCCCTGATCTATAGGCTATGGCTATCCCATCGCCTGTGGCTTCAGCTGAGTTCGTGGTGTTCAAGTAAAGCTCTCCTATCCCGCCTGTGGCCAAGACAAGATGATCTGTTTCTACTTCGAAGTATCTCCCCGACTTTGATATGAGCTTGACTCCAGCGACTCTTTCGCCTTCTTCTACTATCTCTGTGACCATTGTGTCTTCTAGAATCTCTATATTCTCTCTCTGGCGCGCCGTCTCCGCAATAGTCTCCACTATTTCTCGGCCCGTTCTGTCCTTTACGTAGAGAATCGTATTTTCGCTATGTCCACCCTCTCTGGTGTACTTCAGCTCCCCGTTCTCGTCTCTTTCAAAGTTCACCCCAAGCTCTATCAGTTTCTGTATGTTTTCCCTTGAGTCCTCTTCTATCGCCTTCACAGCCTCTTTTTTGTTGTAGTACGAGCCCGCCTTCACAGTGTCACTGAAATGGCTGTCTTTGTATATGCAGCTCACTATGCCACCTTGGGCAAGGGGTGTGTTCCCGCTGAACACCTTGGACTTTGAAACCAGAAGCACGCTTTTCTTCTCTATGTTTATGGCTGTGAAAAGCCCTGCTATCCCTGTTCCGACTACTATAACGTCATAGTGACTTTTCAAATTTCAACATCTCCTCAACTTAATTTCAGCATATCGTCTAGGCTCTTCTCCGCTCTAACCCTTATGTCCTCATCCAAGACTATCTCTTCTCTTCCATACTTAAGCGCATCCCTTATATCCTCTAATGTGGTTTTTTTCATATTAGGGCATATGAGCGACGGTGAGAGCAGCTTGAAGCTCTTGTCTGGGTTGTCGTTTTGAAGCTTGTGCATTACCCCCATCTCTGTTCCAATAATTATCTCTCTGCTGTCCGAGTTTTTAGCATAGCTTATTATCTGTGAAGTACTTCCTACAAAGTCAGCCATATCAGCTATCTCAGACGAGCATTCCGGATGAACCAGTATAGGGCTTTCCGGATATAGCTCTCTTATCTTTAAGACCTCTTCCCTCTTTATCCTGTTGTGCGTCACGCAGTATCCGTCGTACAGTATAAACTCCTTCTCCGGTATCATCTTGGCTATATACCCTCCAAGGCATTTATCTGGAACGAATAGTATTTTGTCGCTCTCCAAACTTCTAGCTATCTTCAGCGCATTGGCCGAAGTGCAGCATATATCGCTCTCTGCCTTTACATCGGCCGATGAGTTCACATAGCACATAACTGGAACTCCTGGGTTCTCCGCCTTGAAAGCTCTTAACTTGTCTATATCTATCATATCTGCCATAGGGCATCCAGCGTCGCTTGCTGGAAGCAGCACCGTCTTTTCCGGAGAAAGTATCTTGGCGCTCTCTGCCATAAAGCGCACTCCCGAGAGCACTATTGTCCTCTGCTCGCTCTCTTTTCCTACCTGGCTCAGCTTTAGGGAATCTCCCACTACATCTGCTATGTCCTGTATTTCAGGTATCTGATAGTTGTGAGCTAGTATTATAGCATCTCTCTCTTTTTTCAGTTCCATTATTTCATCTAATATGTTTTTCAATTTGCCATCTCCTCGCTGTTAATATAGCTGTCTTGTCACCTGTATATAAATATATCATAGCGCATATTTCTAGGCAATATATCTCTGATCTATTTAATTTAAAAAATCCGGAATAGCTGATATAATCTTTATAGAAAGAGGTGTATTATGAGAAATATAAAAATTGTAGTTGAATATGATGGAGGAAGATATAGCGGCTGGCAGCGCCTTAAAGACAGCGACAATACTATACAGGGGAAGCTGGAGCGGGTTATCTCCGAGATGGTCGGGGCTGAAACCGAGATAACTGGTTCTGGAAGGACAGACGCAGGAGTCCATGCTAGAAACCAAGTGGCAAACTTCAAGACAAAATCTGATATGGATGTGCTGGAAATGAGAAGTTATCTAAACACCTATCTTCCTAGAGATATAGTCGTGAAGTCCGTGGAAGACGTCGGCGAAAGATACCATTCCAGGTACAATGCTGTATCTAAAAAGTACAGCTACTATATCTGGAACGGCGATGTGCCTTCTGCCTTCAACAGAAAATACTCTTATTACGTGGAGAAGCCTCTGAATCTGGATGATATGAGAAGTGCCGCCTCTAAGTTTGTGGGCACTCATGACTTTCTAGGCTTTTCATCGCTTAAGAAGAGCAAGAAGTCCACTGTGCGGACTATCTCGGAGCTAAGTGTACATTTAGACGGCGATATGGTCAGAATAGACTTTGTAGGAGACGGATTCCTCTACAATATGGTCAGAATTATAACCGGAAGCCTTCTAGAGATAGGTCTGGGCGAAAAGGATATCTCTCATATAGATAAAGTTTTTAGCTCCAATATTCGAGCTTCAGCCGGAATTACAGTTCCCGCTCAGGGGCTTTTTCTAGAACAGGTCTATTACTAAATATCTGGATTGATAAATAAGCTATAGAGATTACAAACCACGAAGCCAAAAGCATAAAAAAGACATGTTGCAGATGAAGTCCATCTATAACATGTCTTTTTATATTGTATGTATGCTTATTCAAAAAATAAAAAACCAGCGACGTCCTACTCTCCCAGGTCGCTTCCAACCAAGTACCATCGGCGCTGAAGGGCTTAACTTCTGTGTTCGGTATGGGAACAGGTGTGACCCCTT